>DATMZR010000039.1 GCA_035573435.1 Solirubrobacterales bacterium | reverse complement strand
CTGAGCAGTTCGGGCGCAGCACGAACGCGATCCACTGGCACGTGCCGAACGCCTACAACGTCTGGGCCCACGCCAGTGCCGAGCAAATCGACCGCTACCTCCGTCCGGCACTTCGCGGCGAGCTCAAGGACGCCTATGCGGTTACCGAGCGCGACGCCGGCTCCGACCCGTCCGCGATCGCGGCCACCGCCCACTCGACCGAGTCCGGCTTCAGGCTCAACGCCGAGAAGTGGTTCGTGACCGCCGGCGACGTTGCCTCCGTGTACCTGGTGGTGGCCAACGTGATCGAGGGCGACGAGCGGCTGCCGACGATTTTCGTCGTTGACCGCGACCGCCCGGGGGTCGAGATCGCCGACAACCCCGACTTCACCCACAACTATCCCGAGGGGCACCCCACGGTCCGCTTTCGCGACGTCGAGGTCGCCGAGGACGAGTTGATCGGCGGCGTCGGGGGCGCCGATGAGCTGCAGCGCTCTTGGTTCACGGAGGAGCGCCTGGCGATCGCAGCCCGCTGCGGGGGCGCGATGTGGCGGCTGCTCGACGAGACCGTCGCCTGGGCGCTGGAGCGCGAGCAGGGCGGTACTCGGATCTACGACCACCAGGGTGTCTCGTTTCCGCTGGCGGACTCCGCCGCGGACGCCACGGCCGGCCGCCTGCTGACCCTGACCGTGGCTTCGCTGGCCGACTCCGGCGCTGATCCAAAGCTGGTCCACCACAAGGCGTCCATGGCCAAGCTGTTCACGAGCGAAGCCGCCTGGCGCTGCGCCGACCGCTGCGTCCAGGCCTTCGGCGGGCGTGGCTACTTGCGCTCGAACGTCGCCGAGCGCCTGCTGCGCGAGCTGCGGGTCGACCGAATCTGGGAGGGCACCAGCGAGATCCAGCGGCTGATCGTTGCGCGCGGTCTCGAGCGGCGCGGAGTGGAGAGGATCCTGCACTAGGCTCGACGTTCAGGACGGCATTCCAGCCCTTGAGCCAGCCTCCGTCAGCCCCAGATCCGACCCCCTTGCTCGAGCCGCGCTCGATCGCCGTGGTCGGTGCCAACGACCGGCCGGGCGGCTACGCGGACATCGTGCTCCGCAACCTGGCCAGGGCGGGATTCAAGGGGGACGTGTGGGGGGTGAATCCGCGGCGCACAGAGGTGCACGAGCGCCCGTGCGTCCCCTCCGTGACCGACCTCCCCGAGCCGGTTGACGCGGTGGTGGTGGCGATCCCGGCCCAGGGAGTGCCGAAGGTGATCGCCGAGACGGCCGCTCGCGGCTGCGGCGGCGCCGTGGTGATCTCCGCCGGTTTCGGCGAGATCCCCGACGGTCAGGGGCTGGAACGGGAGCTCCGCGAGGCGGCCCTCGCCGGCGGGCTGCCGTTGTGTGGCCCGAACGGCAACGGGATCTTCGCGGTCAGCGCCCGGGCCCCGATGTGGGGCGATTCGGTCCCCCCGCTCGAGCCCGGCGGCGTGGCGATGATCTCCCAGAGCGGCAACGTCGCGGTCAACGCCCTCGGTTCGCGCCGCGGGATCCGCTACCACACGGTCCTCTCCACCGGCAACCAGGCTGTGCTGGACGCAAGCGACTGGCTGGCAGCGATCTGCGAGCGTGAGGGCGTGCGATCGGTGGCGCTGTTCCTGGAAGAGGACGGAGACGGAGCGCGCCTGGCCGAGTCGCTCGCGCTCTGCGCCGACCGTGCAGTGCGGGTCGCCGTGCTGAAGGTCGGCGCCTCGGAGGCTGGGGCGCGCGCGGCGTCCGCGCACACCGGCGCCGTCGCGGGCGATCAGATGATGTTCCGCGCTCTGGTCGAAGAGGCGGGTGGCGCCTGGGCAGCGGACCCGCACGAGCTGCTCGAGCTCGCTCGGGCTCTGGCCGAGCGGCGCGCCCGGCCGAGCGGCGACGGCGGACTAGCGATCCTGACCTGCTCGGGAGGAGACTCCAGCATCGCCGCCGACGAGGCCGCTCGCCTCGGGACCGAGCTGCCCGCTCTGGCCCCCGTGACCCGCGAGCGACTGGCGGAGCTGCTGCCCACGGCGGCGACGATCGGCAACCCCCTCGATTACACAGCGATGATCTGGGGCGACACGGACCTTCTGCGCCGGATCACGGTCACGGTCGGCGCAGACCCCGAGATCGACCAGCTCCTGGTTCTCTATGACCATCCGCAGGGCCTGGCGCCCGAGGCGGCGGCCACCTGGGCCGCGGTCCGCGCCGGAATCGTTGCCGGCGCCGCGGAGACCGAGGCCGCCACCCTGGTCGCCTCAACCCTCCCGGACCTGATCGACGACGCAGCCAGCGGCGAGCTCGCCGACCGCGGCGTGCCGGTCGTCGCAGGACTGCGAACGGGGCTGTCCTGCGCGCGGGCACTGCGGCTCGACGCAGGGGACCCGCGCCGTCTGCGGGCGATCGCCGCGGCCGCCACCCGGCGGCGGCCCGGCGATCCGCATGTCGGGCCGAATGCCGACGGCTGGCTGGACGAGATCGAGACGAAGGAGCTGCTGCGTGGCGCCGGGATCGCGGTGCCGGAGAGCCGGGTGGTCAGCAGCGAGGACGAGTGCGCCGCCGCAGTGCAGGAGCTCGGCGGGCCCGTGGCGGTGAAGCTCGCCGCCCCCCAACTGCGCCACAAGAGCGACGCCGGTGCGCTCCGGCTCGATCTGCGCACCCCCGATGAGGCGCGCGCCGCGTATCGCTCGCTCTCCTCGTCGCCGGCGGCCGACGGGGGCCGCGTCCTGGTTGAGCGCATGGCGCCGCCGGGCGTCGAGCTTCTGATCGCCGCGCGCGCGGACGCGGTCGTCCCGGCCGTGGTGGTCGGCCTCGGGGGGATCTGGACCGAGGCCCTGGACGACGCCGCGATCGTGCCGCTGCCGGCGGACGCCGACCGGGTCGAGAAGGCGATCCTCTCGCTGCGCGGAGCCGCCGTCCTCGTGGGCGGACGCGGCCACCAGGCGGTGGACACCCAAGCGGCTGCGCGGCTCGCCGCCGCGCTTGGGTCGCTCTTGCTCGAATCCGGGCTCGTCCTGCTCGAGCTCAACCCCGTGGTCGTCCATCCGGAGGGCTGCGTCGCGGTCGACGCGCTCGGCCGCGAATCCACCGGGGGGCGGTTCGGCTTTAGCCGACCGCGGATGCCGCGATTCGAGCCCGAGGCGGATGAGCACCAAGACACGGCGACCACCATTCGCGAGCACCTCGCCCGCATCGAACGTGGGGACATCGCCCGGGCGATCGCGGATTACGCCGCAGATGCCGTGCTCGAGGCCGCCCCGGTCGGAGAGGCGGGCTCAGTCCTCACAGGCACCTTCCACGGCCGTGAGGAGATCGGTCGCTGGATGGACGCCTGGTTCTCGAGCTTCGAGTCCGGCTCATACCGGTTCAAGGTCGAGCAGTCCACCGAGAACGGCGATCGGCTGTACGTGGCGCTGTCCCACACCGCGCGAGGCGATGCGAGCGGTGTGGAAGTGGCGAACCGGATCCACCATGTCTTCACGTTGCGCGACGGACTGATTGCACGGCACGCGTTCTCCACCCAGCGAGAGGCGATGCTTCGCCAGGCCGGGCTTAGTTGATCTTGTAGTCAATCGTACGAAGATGGTAGAGTCCCGCCCATCGAGGCCGCCACTCGCAGTCCGGAGCAGACCCGCGCCTCAGCGCGGCGAGCCCCCAGCTCGTACGACGCGATCGTCGTCGGTGGCGGACACAACGGCCTGACCACGGCGGCCTATCTGGCTCGTGCCGGCTTGCGCGTGGTGGTGCTGGAGCGGCGGCCGATCCTGGGCGGTGCCTGTGTGACGGAGGAGGTCTGGCCCGGCGCGCGCGTCTCGCGGGCGAGCTACGTGGTTTCGATGCTCCAACCGAAGGTGGTCTCCGACCTTCGGCTTCGCGAATTCGGCTACCGGGCGATCCCGCTCGACCCGGCCTATGCCGCGCTGACCGCGGAGGGACCGATCTTCTTCTTCAACGAGCCGGCCCGCACGGCCGCGTCGGTGGCGCGCTTCTCAGCGCGCGATGGCGAGGCGTACGAGGACTTCGAGGACCTGCTCGACCGTACGGCCGCCTTCCTGCGACCGATGATGCTACGCGAGCCGCCGGCCCTCGGATCCCGTCACCCAGCCGACTTGGTCTCCCTGCTGCGCGAGGGTGCGCGCGCCGCGGGGCTGGGCAGCCGGGACGTCCACGACCTGGTCCGCATCTTCACGATGTCGGTCGCTGACCTGCTCGACGACTGGTTCGAGCACGACGGGCTCAAGGGGTCGATCGCCTCGACCGGCGTGGTCGGCGTCTGGGCCGGCCCGCGCACGCCCGGAACCGCCTACAACCTGCTTCACCACGCACTCGGCGAGATCGACGGGATTCCGGGCGGCTGGGGCCAGGTGATGGGCGGCATGGGTGCGATCAGCCAGGCGATCGCGCGATCCGCCGAGGCGGCGGGTGCCGAGATTCGCACCAGCGCGCCCGTAGCCTCAATCGACGTACGCGACGGCCGCGTCGTCGGGGTGACCCTCGCCGACGGCGAGGAGATCCGCGCTCCGATCGTCGCCTCGGGCGCCCATCCCAAGACCACCATCCTCGACCTGGCTGGGGCCGAGCACTTCCCCGACGACGTGGCGCGCGACATGCGCCGTTACCGAACCAGGGGCGGCTCGGTGAAGATCAACCTGGTGCTCAGCGAGGCGCCGCGGTACGAGGGGGTGACCGACGAGCAGCAGCACATGCTCGAGCGCACCGGGGTCAACCTCTGCCCCTCGATCGACTATCTGGAGCGCGCCTGGCAGGACGCGCTTGCCGGCAGGCCCGCGACCGCGCCCTACGTCGAGGCCGAGCTGCCGTCGGCGGTCGACTCGAGCCTGACGGACGACGGGCGGTGGGTGATGACGATGTTCACCCAGTACGGCCCGCCCGACGAGGGGGGCTGGGACGGCGACGCCCGCGAGCGCTACGCAGACGCCTGCATCGAGCACCTCGCCCGCTACGCGCCGAACGTGCCGGGGGCGATCGTGGAGCGCGAGGTGCTGGCGCCCCCGGATCTCGAGCGAATCTTCGGCCTCGTGGACGGCTCGATCTTCCAGGGTGAGCAGGGCCTCGACCAGATGGCGTTCATGCGGCCCGCGCCCGGGCTCGCTCGCTACGCGACCCCGGTCCACGGGCTGTACCTGTGTGGCGCGGGCACCCACCCAGGTGGAGGAGTGATGGCGGCCTCGGGTCACAACGCAGCGCGGCGGATCCTCCGGGACCGTCGCTTCGGGCGCCTGCGGAGGCTCGTTTCGACCTCGTGACGGCCGCGGCTAGCCGCGCCTGAACACGAGCTTGCCGCGGTTGTCGGCGAGCGCTTCCGGCGCCTCGTCCCAGGTCAGGAGCCGGTCGGTCACGGACTCGGGTTGCAGCCGCCCCTCCGCCATCAGCTCGAGCACCTCGGGGATGGCCGGCCGCGCGTGCGGGCGGCCCGTGCGAAACGTGGTGATCTTCGTGTACATCTCGATCAGCGGGATGGGGGTCTCGCGCTGGAAGAGGATCCCTGCGCAGGTGCAGACGCCGTCGGGGGCCGTCGAGCGTGCCGCGAGCGCGAGCGCAGCCGGGTCGGCCGCCACCATGGCGGTGACCGGGAACGGCCCCAGGCGCTCCGGGTAGCCGTCGACCACCTCGGCACCCAGACCCTCGGCCTTTTCCAGCCGCTCGCCGTCTGTGTCGCAGTAGACCACTCGCGCAGCGCCCAGGGCCAGGGCGACCTGCACTCCGTAGAGGCCGACGCTCGGCGAGCCGCCGGCTATCAGCACCTCGCCACCGGGCCACTGCTCCAGTCCCGGGGCCGCCAGCCGCCAGCCGTCGACGATGTTGTCGGAGACGCTGGCGGCGGCCTCCGCGGAGACGCCGTCGGGAAGGGAAGTGAGCATATGGTCCGCGAACGGGACCCGTACCAGCTCCGAGAGGAACCCACCCCAGTCGCCCCCGAACGAGCCGAACCCATACATGGAAAGAAACGGGACGTTCTCGCAGTTGCCGGTCAATCCGCGGCGGCAGCGCTCGCACTCGCCGCAGGAGATCTGGAAAGGCACGCTGACGAGCGTGCCGCCGTCAGGGCCGCCCTCCGCCGCCTCGACCACCTCGGCCACGCACTCGTGGCCGATTGCGATCGGTGGCTCATACGGCGTCAGGCCGGCGATCACCGGCGCGTCGAGGTCGCATGTGGCGACAGCGAGCGGACGGACGATCGCGTCGCGTCCGTCTTGGCGTTCCGGGTCGTCCACGTCCAGCCACTCCAGGCGACGCGGCTCGATCAGGGTGAGCTGTCTCATCGACGCCAGCGGTCAGGCAAATCGGGCCGCGGCCCGAGCCCGGCGCTTTGCCGCCTCGACCTCGCGGTCCTTGGGCGGCGCGGACGTCGTCAGCCCCTCGAGCAAGCGCATAGTGGCGGCAGCGACATCCTCCACGGCGCGATCGAACGTCTCGGCGTTCGCCTGGGAAGGCTTACTCGAGCCGCTGATCTTGCGGACGTACTGCAAGGCGGACGCGCGAACCTCCTCGTCTGTCGCAGGGGGGTTGAAGTTGTGGAGCGTACGGATGTTCTTGCACATGCCGTAGAGCCTAGCCGCACCCCGCAGGGGCCGGCCGCGCCCGACGATCAGCCGAGGCTGATCATCACGTGCTTGATCTCCGTGTAGTCCTCGAGCGCCGGATCACTAACGTCGAGTAGCCGCCTAGTCCGAGCTACTTCACCACGCGGATTAGCTTCTTGTTGACGAACTCCTCGATCCCGTAGCGGCCGAGCTCCCTGCCGAAGCCCGATCGCTTGACGCCGCCGAAGGGCAGCTCGGCCCCGTCCAGCCCTACCCCGTTGACGTAGACCATCCCTGTGTCGAGGCCGTCCGCCACCCGGAGGGCCTGTTCCGGATCGTCGGAGAAAACGTACGAACCGAGCCCGAACGGGGTGGCGTTCGCCAGCTCGATCGCCTCCTCCTCGGAGGCGACCCGGTACACGCTCGCCACCGGCCCAAAGAACTCCTCGCGGTAGGCGTCGTTCTCCGGAGTGACTCCAACCAGGACAGTGCTCGAGAAGAAGTTGTCCTTCCGATCCCCGCCGGCGACTATCTCCGCGCCCTGGGCGACCGCCCGATCGAGCTGGTCCTGGAGGGTCTCCGCCGCGGACGCTGACGAGAGCGGCCCCATCGCCGCGTCGTCGGACATCGGATCGCCGGGCTCGGCTGCGGTCATCGCGGCCTTGAACTTCTCGAGGAAATCGTCGTAGATCTCGTCGGCGACGATGAACCGCTTCGCGGCATTGCAGGACTGGCCGGTGTTGTCGAGACGACCAGCGACCGCGGCCTCCACCGCTTCGTCCATGTCCTCGGCTCCCAGGAGGATGAAGGGATCGGACCCGCCGAGCTCGAGCACGACCTTCTTCAGGTTGCGCCCGGCGATCTCCGCGACCGCGGCTCCGGCCCGCTCGGAGCCGGTCAGCGAAACGCCTTGGATTCGCGGGTCGGCGATCACTTCGGCGATCTGATCGTTCGTGGCGAGGATGGTCTCGTAGGCGCCGGCGGGGAAGCCGGCATCTTCGATCATCGCCTGGATCGCCTTCGCCGACTCCGGGCACTGGTGCGCCGGCTTGAGCAGGATTGGGTTGCCCGTGACCAGGTTCGGAGCCGCGAAGCGGGCCACCTGGTAGTAGGGGAAGTTCCAGGGCATGATTCCCAGGAGCGGGCCAACCGACGCCCGCCGGATCACGGCCGTGCCGTCGCCCGCCAGCAGCGAGATCGGCTCGTCCTTGAGGAAGTCCTCTGCGTTGTCGGCGTAAAAACCCCAGATGTCCACGCAGAAGTCGACCTCGCCGAGCGCCTGCTCCATCGGCTTGCCCATTTCCCGCACGATGATCTCGGCCAGATCCTCCCGGCGCTCGGAGTGAAGCTCAGCCACCCTCTTGACCAGCGATGCCCGCTCGGCGGTCGACGTCTTCAGCCCCCAGTTGCGGTGGGTCTCCTCCGCCGCAGTGATCGCTGCCGAGAGGTCCTCGTCGGAGATCTCCGGATACTCCGCGACCGTCTCGCCGCTTGCCGGGTTAACGACTGAGTACTTGCTCATCTTGCTCCACTCCTCATACGGTCGCCTCCTTCTGATCGATTCAACTCAAGTCATAGCTTGCTTCGCGCCCGCCTTCGCGCCGTCGGCCGACGCTGACCGCGCAGTGTTCGGCCCGACGGCCAGCGCCTCCTCCGGGGGCACGTAGTCCATCCCAACCGCCTCGGCCACGGCCGGATGCGTGACCCGGCCCGAGGCCACGTTGACGCCGAGCTTCAGACCCGAATCTCGGCGCGCAGCCTCGGCGACCCCGTGCTTGGCGAGCGCCAGCACATAGGGCAGGGTCGCGTTGGTGAGCGCATAGGTCGAGGTGATCGGCACGGCGCCGGGCATGTTTGTGACGCAGTAGTGGATCACCCCGTCGACCTCGAAGGTGGGGTCTTGGTGCGTTGTGGGGCGTGAGGTCTCGAAGCAGCCACCCTGGTCGATCGCCACGTCCACGAGCACCGAATGCTCGTTCATCAGTGCCAGCTGGTCACGCTTGATCACCTGTGGGGCGCGAGCACCGTGGACGAGCACGCCGCCGATCACCAGGTCGGTGTCGGGGAGGCGTTCCTCGATCGAGAGGGTCGACGAGAAGACGGTCGAGGCACGCCCGCCGAACGCGATGTCGAGCTCTCGCAGGCGGTCGATGTTGGTGTCATAGACGAACACGTCGGCTTCCATGCCGATCGCGATGAAGGCGGCGTTCATGCCGACCGCCCCGCCACCGATGACCATCACGTTGGCCGGGCCCACGCCGGGCACCCCGCCGAGCAGGATGCCGCGCCCGCCGAGCGGCTTCTCGAGCATGAAGGCGCCCGCCTGGGTGGCGATCTTGCCGGCGATCTCGCTCATCGGCGCCAGCAGCGGCAGCCTGCCCCGCGCGTCCTCGACCGTCTCGTAGGCGACGCAGGTGGCGCCCGCCGCACAGAGGCCCCGGGTCAGGTCCGGGGCCGGCGCCAGGTGCAGGAACGTGAACAGGGTGGTCTCGGGCCGAAGCAGCGAGACCTCCTCCCGCTGGGGCTCCTTCACCTTCAGGACCAGGTCGGCATCGCCGAACACGTCCTCGGCGGCCGGAACGATGCGCGCTCCCTGGGCCTCGTAGTTCGAGTCCGGGATCGCGCTGCCCTCCCCGGCCCCACGCTGAATCAGGACCTCGTGACCGTGCTCGGCGAGCTCGCGCGCCCCGACCGGCGTCAGCGCGACGCGGTACTCGTCGGGCTTGATCTCGGTGGGGACGCCGACCTTCAAGCCCGAACCTCCTCCCTGGTGGTGAGCTCGAACCGACAACCACGCTGCTCGAGCTCCGCGAACATCTCCGCCGGCTCGATGCAGCGCTCGGGCGCCAGCACGCCGCGCGCCTCGATTCGCCCCCTGGCGAGCAGCCGCACCGCGGCCGCTGCAGGCGCCGCAGTCGAGACGACTCCACCCCCCAGACCCCATGCGTCCATCGACTCGGTCACGGCCCGAACCCGGACCGATCGCCCGCCACCCGACGCCTCCACCAGATGCACCGAGACCGTCTTGCCCGAGGGTGGAACAGCCTCACCGGCAAGGCGCTGGATCTCCCCCTCTGGCGCCTCGCCCAGCTCCCGAAGCGTCGCCAGGAGGTCCGGCGACAGCGAGAGCCTGAAGCTTGCCTCCCTGCAGCCGAAGCTCTCTTGGAAGGTGCGAAGCTCGGAATGCAGGGTGTGGATCGTCTCGCCCGCGCCGATCGGCTCGCCGAACTCCACGACGCCGCCTGGCGAGAGCGGCTCGATCTCCTCCGCCAGACCGTCGCGGAGCACCACCGGCGGCAGGGTCAGCTCGTCCAGCAGGGTCTGGAGCGCGTACGGGACGCTGAAGCCTGGCGGCGGGTCCAGGTCACGGCCTGCCGCCGACACGTGGATCGAATCAGCGGGCGCAGGTAGCGCCTCCGTTGCCTCGAGCGCCATCAGGTTGGTCTTGCCCGGGGCGGAGCCGATGCCGAGCAGGGCGAGCAGGCCGGCGCGCTCGAAGCGGGGCCCGAGCTCGAGTTGGCGGCCGGTCATCCAATACAGCCCGCCGAGGTCGAGGTAGTGGCACCCGGCGTCGAGGCAGGCGGCCATCGCGTCCAGGTTGACCCGGTAGCTGGCGGAGTTGACGAGGACGTCACAGCCCTCCAAGGCGCGGCCCAGCGATGAGGGGTCGTCAGCCAAAGCGCGCGCGTCGGCGAATGCGGCACGCGCCTTGGTCCCGCCATGGAGCGACGCCACGTGCTCCGCTCGGGCCTGGTCGAGGTCAAGCAGGAGCAGGCCGGCGACCTCGTCCGAGGAGGCCAGATCGCGGACAATCGCCGGCGCGATCGTCCCGCCGGCCCCGAGAACCGCCACGCGAAGGGGCCTCCTGTCGGTCATGCGATGAGTTCCCGCGCCCGCAGCGCCAGCCACAGCTCGATCCTGTCCGTGGCCCGCGAGAGGTCGCGCCCGGTGAGCTCTTCGATCTTGCGAATCCGGTAGCGGAGGGTGTGCCGGTGGCAGTAGAGCTGGCGGGCCGCCCGCTCCCAGTTGCCGTTTTGCTCGATGTAGGCCTCGAGTGAGCGCAGGAGCTCGCCGCCGTACTCGCCCTCGGTGCGCTCGATCGGCTCCAAGAGGCCCTCGCTATAGAGCCGCAGCGCGTCCTCGTCCTGTAGGGAGAGCAGGAGGGTGAACGCACCCAGGTCCTGATGGCTGGCCACCTCCGGGCCGTCCCCATCGGCGAGGGACGTCGCCTCGAGCGCACAGCGGGCCTCATGGAAGGCGCGGCGCAGGGAACCGACCCCCGTATGGCGGCTGGCCGCTGCACGCACCTGGCCTTGAGTTTCCGCGAGGGCGGAGCGCAAGCTGCCGGCGACCTCGACTGGCTCGCTCACCCGGCCGTCGATCACCGCGCATAGCAGCGGCCGCCCCGCGGCGGCGCTGGTTGCGACCAGTGCCGGGATGCCCGCATTGGCAAGCCCGAGCTCCAGGACCTGCTCGCCCCCGTGCGGGTCCTCGAGCTCGAACAGCAGCACCGCGGCCTCGGCGCCGATTCCGAACGGCCGCAGCCGGCCGCGAAGCTCGTCCGGGTCGAGCCTGCCCCCCAGCGCCTCCGCGAGCAGGTCGCCGGCCAGGCGTCGCTCCGTCTCGTGCACCACCCGCTCGCGCATCAGCTCGAGCCCGACGATCATCGAGCCCTGGCGGGCCGTGAGGCGTTCGAAGTTGCCCAGCGGGGTCCGCCGGCTGACCACAGTCAGCCACGCGACCGGGGACCCACCGCGACGCCCGGGCACGGGTACCGCCAGCGCCCGCCCCGCCAGCGACCGGTGCTCCGGCTCGAACGGCGTCAGGGCGGACGTGGCCCGCCGCGTCGCGATCTCGGCGCCGAGCGCCTTCAGGGCAGCGGCGCCGGGGCCGCCCTTGCTGGGCTGGCGAGCAAGCTCGCGCCCGGTCGCGTCCTGGACGACGGCCGAGCCGCCGATCGCCGACGCGACCGAGCCGAGGATCGCCTCGAGCCCGCGTCCTTCGATCACCAGGCGCTCCAGGCGCTCGTGCACCTGGGTGCCGCGCTCCAGGACCGCGTATTGCTCGTTGACCAGGATCGCGAAGGCACGCTCGGTGATCGCGATGAACGGCATCTCGTACGGGACCTCGAACAGGGGCATGCCGCGCTTGGAGGCTTCATCCACGAGTGGCTTCGGCAGTCGCTGGTGCTCGAATCCCGTGCCCAGCCCCAACCCCGCTACCCCGCGCTCCGCGAGCCCAGCAAGGAAGCGGCGCTGGCGCGGCGCGCCCGTCAGCTGGATCCCGGTCGTCAGGAGCAGCTCGCCGCCCGAGAGCCAGGGCGTGGGGTCCTCGAGCTCGGAGATGTGCACCCAGCGGATCGGCCGCTCGGCGCCGTCCGTTCCGGCGGCCAGCTCGAGGCCGCAGTCCTTGACGAGGTTGCCGACAGTAAGCATCAGTCCCTGGCCCTCACCCCTTGACCCGTTCCGAGGCCTCCGTCAAGACCGGCCTCAGCACGCTCTCGATCTCCTCGAACTGCTCGGTGTCACAGATCAGCGTCGGCGCCAGCTGAATCACCGGATCGCCGCGATCGTCGGACCGGCAGATCAGGCCGCGGCGGAAGAGCTCGCCGGAGATGAAGCCGCGCAGCAGCCACTCCGACTCCTCGTCGGTGAACCCTTGCTTGGTCTCCTGATCCTTGACCAGCTCGATCGCCTGGAAGTAGCCGTCGCCGCGGACATCGCCGACGATTGGGATGTCGCGCAGCGAGTCGAGCATCGTCCGAAGCTCGCCCTCCTTGCGACGCACGTGACCGCAGAGGTCCTCACGCTCGAAGAGGTCCAGGTTGGCCATCGCCACGGCCGAGGCCACCGGATGGCCCGCGAAGGTGAAGCCGTGGGTGAACATGTCCTTGCCCTGCATGAACGGCTCGGCGACCTCGTCGGAAACGACCATGCCGCCCATCGGCACGTACGCCGACGTCAGCGCCTTGGCGATGGTCACTATGTCGGGGACGTAGCCGTAGCGCTCGCAGCCGAACCAGTGACCGAGCCTGCCCCAGGCACAGATCACCTCGTCGGAGACCAGCAGGACGTTGTGGCGGTCGCAGATCTCGCGCACCCGCTGGAAGTAGCCCGGCTGGGGAGGGATGCAGCCGCCGGCGTTCTGGAGGGGCTCGAGAATCACCGCGGCTACGGTGTCGGGATGCTCGT
>DATMZR010000038.1 GCA_035573435.1 Solirubrobacterales bacterium | reverse complement strand
CGTATACGGACCGCCACCAGGCCCTCCGGGACATCGGGTTGGAGGCTTGAGCGTGCCTCTTCCAGATCAAGGACGGCTGGGACGAGTTCTGGTCGTAGCCGCACCGAGCCAGCCTCGAAGCCGCTGGGCTGCGGGAGTAGCTCCCTCCCTATCCGCGAGATACTGCGCGGGCTATGTCGCAAGATGTGGCAATGATCGACGCGCTGCGGCGCGTCTATGACGCTTTTAATCGAGGCGACTTCGATGCGGCGGTGGCCATCGCCCATCCCGAGATTGAGTTCGTCCCTGTGGGAGGTCAAGCGTCGCTGAGCGGCGCGGAGGCGCTGCGGGCGTGGATGGAGCCGGATGCCTTCGAGGAGCAGCGGATGGAACCCCTTGATTTCAGGGTCGAGGGCAAGATGGTCCTTGTGCGCCAGCACACACAGGCGCGGGGAGCCGGGAGCGGCATCAATCTGGACCTGGAGTTTTGGGCTGTGTTTACGTTCGACGACGACCTGTTGGTGACACGGGTGGAGGCCTATCTCCCCCACCAGGAGTCCGAAGCCCTCGAAGCCGCCGGGCTTTCGGAGTAGGCGATGTCGCAGGAGAACGTGGAGGCGTTCAACCGGGCGGTCGATGCATTCGACCGCCAAGATTTCGAAGCGATGCTTGAGGAACTCGACGCCGCCGTCGAGTGGTATGACGCGGCTCCGATGTTGCTCGGAGGAGAGGCGACCGTGTATCGGGGGCATGAAGGTGTCCGCGATCTGTGGCGAGATCTGGACGACGCTTTCGAAGCGAGGCGCGTCGAGTACACAGAGATCCGCGACCTCGGCGGTCGCGTCCTCGCAACCGGTCGCCTGCACGCACGCGGCAAGGGGAGCGGCGCCGAGGTGGAGTCGCCCTACGGCATCGTTTGCGACTTCGAAAATGGCAAGGCGATTCGGGTCCGAACCTTCTTGGATGCCGACAAGGCCCTCGAAGCCGCCGGGCTGCGGGAGTAGGCGATGTCGCAGGAGAACGTTGAGATATTGCGCCGCGGATACGAACGCTTCAGCCGCACCGGTGAGCTCGACCCAGCCGACTTCGATCCCAATGCCGTGTTTGATAACTCGAACGCAATCTTCGCCGACCCCGGCGTGTATCGCGGGCTCGATCGAATCAGGGAGTTCTTCATCGATCAGGGGGAGATGTGGAAGAGCCAGCGGTATGAACCCGAGGAGTTCATTCCGGTCGGAGTGGACCAGGTGGTCGTCCTCCAGGAAATCGTGAGCGTCGGCAGGGACGGCGTCGAGGTTGTTGCCCACACGGCGCCCCTCTTCACGCTGCGCGGCGGCAAGGTCATCGGCTGGAAGAACTTCCAGACCAAAGCCGAAGCTCTCGAAGCCGCCGGGCTGCGGGAGTAGCGAGATACTGCGCGGGCGATGTCGCGCGGCAATTGTCAGGGCCGGGGGATCGGCTGCCAGCTCGGAGAATACGCGTCGCCACCGTTGTCAAGGTCCTCGCAGTTGTGGGTGACGGCGTGGGGGTCGGACCCCGAGACAAGGGTCGTGTAAATGTTGGTGCAGTAATCGGTCTCACCCGCAAAGAAGGCAAACCGGCGCCCAGAGGGGGAGTAAACGGTGTCGGAGCCGGTGCCCTCCACGGCGTGCTCGTGAGAGCCGTCCGGCCGCATCACCCAGTCGTGGCAGTCCACACCGGGGCTCGCGAACTCCTCGCAGCGCCGAAAGAGGATGTGCCGCCCCGTCGGGCTCCAATCGAGGGACTCGTCGTAGTCCCAGCCGGCGCTTTCGGCATAGGTGAGCCGGCGCAGGTGCGACCCGTCTGGGCGGATGGTCCAGATGCCCTGCCCGCGCTTGCCCTCGGGAGTGCCTTGGAAGACGATCCGGTTGCCTTTTGGCGAGAACGTGGGTGTGCTCACGTAACCGGTCGTTAGCCGGCGCCTTTCCGTCCCGTCGGTGCGAATCTTGAAGATCGACAGCCTGCGGGGAGTGTCTCGGTCCGCGACTGGCAGGTTGTCCTTTGAGTAGACGATCCGGCGCCCGTTCGGCGAGAAGCTCGGCGAGCTGTCCTCGCCGTTGTCGTCAACAACCCGTCTCCGGTTTTCTCCGTCGGCGCTCATCGCGAATACCTGCCCGCCGAGGGCGCCTGCGCCGTCGATGTAAACGAGGCGTTGGCCGTCAGCCGACCATGAGGGATCATGCTCGCCGGGCCTGTCGTGGGTAAGTTGCTGCAACCCGAAGCCGCTCGGGAGGACGGTGAAAATGTCGTAGTTCTGCGTTCCGCCGGGGCGGCCGGCGAAGGCGATCCGCCCGTTGGCGCCCGGATAGGTCGCCCATGAGATCGCTGGGGGGAGCGCAAGCAACAACAGAGCGGCCCCGACTGCTGAAAGCAGACCTCCCCTGATCGGCTTCACGGAGCCGAGTGTAAAGACAGACCGAGCCCTCGAAGCCGTCGGGCTGCGGGAGTAGGGCGCTCACTTCACTGAGTCCACCCTGAGATTTTCTGGTTTTTCTTACGCCGAGCCACTGGGGCCGTCCTACGCCGTGGCGGTGCGGCTGCCCAACCGTCCCCCTCCCCGTCGCGAGATACTGCGCGGGCGATGTCGCAGACTGACGTTCAACTGGTGCGGGCCTACTTCGAGGATCTTGATCGCGCTCTCGCCAGTTACTCGCGCAGCCCGGACGTTCCGTTCGCTGACACCCCTGATGGGAAGAGATTGCGTGAGCGACTTCATCCGGAGGTCGTCTGGAGACCGCCCTTTCCGACCGAGGAGGAGTTTCGGGGGTACGACGGGATCACTCGTGCGCTGGCGGTGTGGTCGGAGGCGGTTGAGGACTGGCGAATAACGGTGGTGGACCTCGTTGATGCGGGTGGCGGCTGGGCTCTTGGCACGCTTCGGATTCACACACGCGGCAGGGAAAGCGGCGCGGCGGTGGATCAGACGCTCTTCACCGTCTTCGAAGTCCGCGATGGCCAGATCGTCTTGATCGAAGATCACTTGGACCGACCCGAAGCCCTCGAAGCCGCCGGGCTTTAGGAGTAGGCGATGTCGGAGGAGAACGTGGAACTTGTCCGGCGGGGAATCGATGCCATCAACCGGGGCGACATCGAGGGCGCGCTTGCGCTTGCGGACCCTCTGCCCGAGTTCGAGTTCGTGCCCTCTGGGGTTCTCATCCCCGACCTTGCGGGTGTACAACGGGGGCCTGAGGGAATGAGGCGGGTCCTCGAAGTGTTCTTGGGCGAATTCGACGAACCCCAATTCGAGGTCCACGAGCTCATCGACGCCAGAGATCAGGTGTTCGCCTCGTTCACCATGCGGGGCCGTGGAAAGCAGAGTGGCGCGAAGACGAGCTGGGACGTCTGGAACGTATGGACCGTGCGGGACGGCAGGATCGCTCGAATCCTGGGATTCACTGACCGTGACAAGGCCCTCGAAGCCGCCGGGCTGCGGGAGTAGCCGGCTGCTAGACAGCCGGAGGAGCCCGCCACAAACGACAAAAGCCGCTGATTAGCAGCGACTTTCTAGGCACCGCTACCGGGATTCGAACCCGGGTTTCCGGACTGAGAATCCGGCGTCCTAGTCCCCTAGACGATAGCGGCGCGGAGGCGCGATTCTAGCGGGGCCCTCGATCCCTCCGTTCGGCCTGACAGGGCACGAGCAGGGCCGTGCGAGGAGCAGCTCAAAGCTAGGATTCGGTCCTCCAGCGGGCGTGCTGGAACTGGTAGACAGGCACGGCTCAGAACCGTGTGCTCGAAAGAGCGTGGAGGTTCGAATCCTCTCGCCCGCACTAGCCGGTTCGAGCGTGGCCGTCGGCCGGTCCGGGTAGTTTTCGCGCCATGAGGGTGGGGCTCGTCCTCGGCGCGGGTGGGATCCAGGGGGGTGCCTGGCTGACCGGCGGACTCGACGCGCTCGCCTCCGAGACCGGCTGGGATCCAGCCGAGGCCGATTACGTGGTCGGCACCTCGGCCGGCTCGATGATGGGCGCCCTGTGTGCCTCCGGCGTCCCCCCGTGGTTCATGGTCGCCCACTCGCGCGGCGAGGTCTTCGAGGGCGTCGTCGGCGCCGACGGGCGCCCCGCCGCCGAGGCCGACCGCGCCGGCGGCGCCCGTTTCGAGCTAGAGCGCGCCCTGCCGCCGATCGGCCCCGGCTCCTGGCGGCTCGCTTTCCGCACCCTCGCCAACCCGCGCCGCTACACGCCCGCCACGGTGTTCACGGGATGGATTCCACGCGGCATCTTCTCCACCGAGCCCCTCAAGGAGACCATCCGTCATGTCGTCCCGAGTGATTGGAGCCCACACCCGAACCTGTGGACGGTCGCGTGCGACTACGAGACCGGCCGGCGCGTGCCGTTCGGCCGCGCCGACGCCCCGGAGGCGGAGCTCGCCGACGCCGTTGCCGCATCGTGCGCGATCCCGGGGATCTACCACCCGGTGACGATCGATGGGCGCCGGTACGTCGACGGCGGCATCCGCTCGACGTCGAACCTCGACCTGCTGCGCGACGAGGAGCTCGACCTCGTCATCTGCTTCAACCCCACCTCCACGCTCCACCCCCTTCGGGCAATCAATCCTCGCGATGCGTTCAACCTCGTCTTCCAGCGCGCCTCGGGCCGTCGTCTGGGGAGCGAGGCCAAGAAGCTCCGCGACGCCGGGACCGAGGTCGTCCTGATCCAGCCGCTCGAGGAGGATCTCCAGGCGATGGGCCCCAATCTGATGAGTCCGCGCCGGCGAAACGAAGTGATCGAGGTCGCCCGCCGCACCATCGGCTCGCAGCTCGCCGAGCCCCGAATCCGGGAGCTCCTGGCCGACCTGCCACCGGGTGACCCGCTCAAGGTCCGGCGCCCCGAAGGACCGCCGTCGGAATGGCCCGACTGGCGCGAGCTCGTGCCGGGCGGCGCCGCCTGAGCCGGAAGCCCAGCGTTCGCCTAGGGCGCCTCGCGGCCCAGCCAACCGCGATAGAAGCCCTCGATGTCGGGCAGGAACTCGTGCACGACGGGATACCCGGGCGGGACGGCCTCGGTCTCGAGCTGGCGGCCACAGGAGGGGCAGTAGAGCTCGCGCAGCTCCATCCACTCGGGGTCGCAGTGGGCCATCTTCGGGTAGACCTCGAGCAGCTTCTCCTCATCGTCGCGCACGTAGATCGCCGCCTCCATCTTCCAGTTGCGCGACGGCGGGCAGAAGTCGTGGCCGCAGTCGCACCGTACGACCAGCTCCCCGTCTGAAATCCGAACGCAGTTCAACCCCTCCCCCATCGGCAGGACGATCGGTTCCTCATACGGGACGCGCTCCTGGAGCACCGCCACCCACTTCTCGAACCGATCGGGGTCCTTGTAGCCCGACTGGATGTCCTTGATCTCGCGACGCGAGAGCTTCTCGTCGAGCATCGCGGCCAGCGTCTCGCGATCGAGAGCCCCACCCCCGGCCCGCGGCGGCTCGATCGACTCCACCCGCGAGGCGGCCAGGAACTCGTCGGCCGCCTGCTCCGGCGTGATCATGCCGGGCTCGGCCCGCTCCGCCGCAACCGTGGGCGTCACCGCCTCGATCTGGAAGTCCTCCGGCAGGTCCCAGAAGCCGCGGAACTCCGCCGCGAAGCGCGCCGACAACCGCATCGACTCCGCGTAGCACACCCTCACCGCCTCGATGAAGTCCTGTGCCTCGACCCGCTCCCGCTCCCGCTCCCACCACTCGCGCACGGGCACCGCTCGCTCGAGCCGCTCCCGGCGCATCTCCACCCGCCGCTTCTGACTGGCCGCGGCGCTGCCCTCGCCATCGTCGAGCGCCACGCCGTAGACGGATTCGGCGAACCGCGGCAGCAGGTGCCCCTCTCGCACGTCGGCCGCGACCGCCTCGGGCGGCCGAAGCAGCGGATCGCCCAGCCCCGGCGCCCCCTTCATCACCGAGAGGTACAGGTCGCCCTCGGCGAACGGCTCCAGGGTGGTGAAGTTGTCCTGCTTGAAGGTTCGCTCGCCCTCGATCTCGAACAGGGCCGGGTGGTCCCAGTCGCCATCGCAGAGCGGGTACGCCTCCCCGTTGCGGGCCCGCTCCAGGAGATCGGCGCCCTTGATGTTGTGGACGTAGGCCGCAGAGCCCGGATAGCCGCCGAACAGCCCCTGGGCGCTGAACACCCGGGTCGTGCCGAGGTTCTGAAGCTCCCAGGCCGGCGTCTTCCAGACCACCAGAAGCGACTCGAAGCTCGAGCCGCCGCGGTGGCGCCCCGGCCCGCCGCTTGAGGCCTTGAGCCTGCGCGACAGGTAGACCATCGGGCAGATCAGCTCCCACATCTCGACGTCGCCGGCGTCGCCCTCCGGGTTGAACATCGCCGCGCAGGTGTCGGTGCCGTCGAGCACGTACTTCCCCCCCATCCCCTGCGCGGCGATCTCGAAGTTCATGATCGCCGACGAGTTGCCGTACTGGTCGACGCCGCCGCCCTGGATCACGTTCCCGGAGCAGGAGTAGGAGCCGATCACCTCCTCGATGAACCCGCGCGCCTGGAGCGCCCGGGACAAGGTGCGCGGGAAGCCGGTGAACGCAGGTTGCAGGAACGCCCAGGCGATTCCGGTAGAGCCCTCGGCGTCCCCCAGGTTGGCGATCGTCCCCTCGGGGAAGTTGGTCTCGATCGCCAGGTAGGCCCCATCGTTGACCTTGTCGTTGCAGATCAGGGTCTGCGTGAACTGCACCCAGATCGCCCCCTGCATCCCCGACGGCGTGCAGTTCATCGAGTGCCAGCCCCACGACGAGGCGCCCTCCATGTCGAGCTCGTACTTGCCGTCGCCGCCGATCCGAACCTCGAACGGCGCATGCATGAGGAAGTCCCTCCGCGCCCGCGCGGGCAGCCCCTGCTTGTCGGCGAAGGTGACGTCGAAGGTGGCCATGGAGCGGTAGCGGCCCGGCACGGTCATCTCGCGGATCCGCGACTTGAAGGATCGCCGCCCCTCCTCGATCACCTCGCGCGAGAACTGCTTCAGGCGGTCGGCGCCCTCCTCCAGGATCACCCGCTCCACCGCCTCGCGGACCATGTGGCAGCCGGCCAACCGGGTGCGCTCGTCCAGCAGGTAGTACATCGGGGCCCGGTTCCTCTTCTGGCAGCGCAGCAGGTGCCATTGGGCGAGCTCGTCGTTCTCGCCGATCTTCATGCACGGCAGGTCGATGCCGTCGTCGAGCCGGTTGGTCGGGCCCACGGGCACCCCTCCGGGCGTCGAGGCGCCGATGTCGAGCACGTGGGTGACGCCCCCCGCCCAAGCGACCAGCTCGCCCTCCCAGAAGATCGGCACGAAGGTCTGGACGTCGGCGTTGTGGACGTCGCCGATCACGGGATCGTTGTTGGCGAAGATGTCCCCGGGCCGGATCCTCGGGTTGTCCTCCCAGCCGTTTCGGACCATGAACTTGATCGCGTCAGACATCGTGTGGACGTGGACGATGATCCCGGTGGAGAGCGCGATCGAGTCACCCTCGGGCGTGTAGAGCGCGAAGCACAGCTCGCCCAGCTCGCGGACGATCGGCGAGGCGGAAATGTTGAGCGCCGTCTCGCGCGCCGAAACCAGTCCCCCGCGCAGCCTGGCGAACAGCTTCTCGTAGCCGATCGGGTCGGAGTCCTTCAGCTCGAGCTCGCCGTCGAGGCCGTAGTACGAGCCGGTCTCCGCGAACAGGCGCTCAGACTCGGCGAGCATCTCGTCCAGCCGCCTGCCGTCCCAGCCGATCGGCGCGGCCTCGCGCGGCTCGAGCTCCCGTGTCGCGTCGACGATCGCCACGCTCCGTACCTCGACGCGAGTCTATTCGAGCAGCCGCCGAAGGTTTACTGCGTGAGCGGAGCGGGCATTAGGGGTCGGCGTGCGGAAGCTCCTGACAGGCCTGCTCGCGTCCGGCGCGATCGCCCTACCGCTGGTGCTCTCGAACGCACCCGGGGCGCCAGCTGCGCCCCCTCTCGCAACCTGCTTCTGGGAGGGTCCGATCTCGACCAACCAACCCACGACCAAGGGATTCGACGGGCGCAACTTCAACTTCCCGGAGGAGTCGGCGACCTACTGGCTCGCCCGCTTCAATCTCCCGTCGAATGTCCAGCTCACTCTCGAGGGCGGCTACCCGCACGGGCGTTACATGTCCCTGAACGCCTACTCCGACGGGGAGCCAACCGATGCGCTGAGCGACATCGCGATCAAGCCCCTGCCCGGACACACCAACCCGTTCATCCCCGCCGCGCTGCGGAACGCCACCAAGCGCTCCTACCGGGTTCGGGTGCTCAACCAGCAGCCGCCTTCGCCCGGCTCGCCCCGAGCGCCGAACGCGCTCTACGCGAAGCCCGCCGCCGGCGCCTCGATCGAGCTCCTCTACCGCGTCTACGCGCCGGACCGCGGCTACGACCTCACGGGGGGCACCGGGCTGCCACGCCCGGTGATCAAGATGGCCGACGGAAGCACGGCGACGGGCGCTGCCGCCTGTGCGGCTATCAACGACCAGGACCGCTCGATCCCGGTGCAGACCGTGCCCGCGGCAACCTGGCAGGCAGCTCGCTCAACGCCGCCCTGTGACCCACAGACCAACCCTGCTTACAACCCGCCGCGCTGGGAGCGCTTTTTCAACCTGAACTACGCGCAGGCCGCCGTGGCCAGCGACTGCACCGACGAGGGCCGGCAGGCCCGACTGGCTACGCAGCCCGAGGTGAAGGGGGGCTTCTACTCGAACCGCGACACCGCCTACATCTACGTGCACCTCAGCCGCCACTTCGGCCCACTGCTCGTCGTCAAGGGAAGGCTGCCGCAGTTCGCCCGCACGGACACCAGCCCCACGCGCATGCCCGACGCGAAGCTTCGCTTCTGGTCGCTCTGCACCGGCGAGTCGAGGGTCACGACGCGCACCCCCGACTGCTTGGCCGACCACCAGGTCCTCGACCGAAGTGGGCGCGACTACACGGTGGTGGTCAGTCGGGCCTCGGACCGCCCACCGAACGCCCGGGCGCAGTGCGGCGTGGCCTGGCTGGACTGGGGAGACCGAGGTGACGGCGCCGGCGACCGAGACTACGGGCTCCTGATCATGCGGAACATGCTGGCCTCGCCCAGCTTCGCCCAGGCGATCCAGCGTGTCGGGCGGCCGGGCACCGAGCGCAAGGTCATGGGTCCGTTCTTCCCGCGCAGCCAGTACACGACCAAGGCGGCGTTCACCAGCCGCGGCTGTGCCGGCGCGGCGGGTTGAGGACTCGCGTCTAGCCCGCGAGGTGAAAGATCTGGTGGCGGTCGAGCCGCGCCCGGCGTCCGGGCGGGATCGCGAAGGTGGTTGCGACCGACTCGACGATCGCCGGGCCCGTGATCTCATTGCCGGCCACGACCTGATCGAGCTCGTAGATATCGGTGTCGGCATGCCCGTCGCTCCAGCGGACTCGCCGAGTCCCCTTGCTGGGCGGGGTTCCCTGCTGCTCGCCCAGGTCGGGCAGCGCCGGCTTCTCGACCTCCACCGAGCCGTGAACGATCGCCTGGGTCACCAGGTAGCCCAGCTCGGGTGAGCGAGCGGAGCGGGCGTAGACCTTGCCGTAGGCGTCCTCGAACTCGGCGATCAGGTCATCGAGCTGGACGTCGTCCTCGAGCTCGGCGTGCGGGGAGACGATCTCGATGTCGTTGAGCTGGCCGTAGTACTGCATCCGCACGGCGTGGGTGAAGTCGATCGCCTCGCGCTCCACGCCCGACTTCTCGAACTCCGCGGCGACCTTGTCCCGCAGCCCCAGCCAGGCGCCGGTGATCATCACCGCGACCCCCGCCTTCTCCATCTCGTCCTGGCCGGGCAGGATGGGCATGTCGATCGTCTGGTCGTAGCGGTACTCGAAATCCGCGCACGCGCAACCGTACGCTGAGAACCCGGCAGCCCAGGCGGGCACCAGGACGTCGCGGTAGGCGACCCCCTCCGTGTAGCCGGCGACGTGCAGAGGGCCGCCGCCCCCGTAGCAGAGCAGCGCGTAATCGGCGGGCGAGTAGCCCTTTCCCAGGATCCGGCCGACCGCCTCGTTCTTGAGCGTCTGCTCGAACAGCTCCACCACCCCCGCCGCCGCGTCGTCGACCTCCAGCCCGAGGGGCTCGGCGAGCTGGCGCCCAACCTCGGCGCGGGCCCGCTCGGGGTCGAGCTTGACGTCACCGCCCAGGAAGTAGTCGGGATTGACGCGCCCCAACACGAGGTTCAGGTCGGTGACGGAGATGGTCTCCAGGCCGCCCTCCGGCCAGCAGACGCCGATCCTGGCGCCAGCCGAGTCCGGTCCCAGCTCGGGTCGCCCCGAGTTCGGGTTGACCCGGACGAATGACCCGGTTCCGGCCCCGATCGAGTCGATCCGGACCAGAGGCATGTTGAGCATGAAGCGGGCAATGTCGGGCGTTGGTGTGATCTCGAACCGTCCGTCCGTGATCAACGCGATGTCGAATGACGTCCCGCCGATGTCGGTGCAGAGCGCGTTCGGGATCTCGAGCCGCTCCGCTATCCCCTGGCCCCCGACGACGCCGCCGATCGGTCCCGAGACCAGCGTCCGCGCCAGCTCCCTGGCCTCGATCGAGATCGTGCCGCCGTGGGAGGCCATCACCCGGAGCTCGAACGCGGCGCCGGCCTCCTTGGTCTTATCGCGCACCGCCTTCAGTGTTCCCCGCGATGGCTCTGCCGCATAGGCCTCGATCAGGGTCGAATTGAGCCGCGGCAGATCGCGTCGCTGCGGATAGAGCTCGGAGGAAAGGAAGACCGGCACCCCGTTGTCGAGCCCTCGCTTCGCCTTCTCCTCCTCGAGGATCTCGCCCACGCGGATCTCGTGCTCGGCGTTGCGGTAGGAGAACAGCAGGCAGACGCAGATCCCGTCGACTCCCGCGTCCAGGAGCTCGGCGGCGGCCTCACGGGCGTCGGCTTCGCGAAGCGGCGCCACCTCGTCACCGAACACGTCAATCCGGCCGCGCACGCCCTTCATCCGCTCACGGGGCACGAGCGGCGGGTTGTGGTAGTGCGTCGCGAGGTGCAGGCGATCCGAGTAGGAGTAGCCGAGGTAGGTCTGGATACCGCGCTCGATCTTCAGGTAGTCCTCCTGCCCGGCGGTCACGATCGCTCCGATCTCGAGGCCCTGGCGGGAGAGCAGGCGGTTGAGCATCGCGGTGCCGCTGTAGATGCCCGAGGCAATCGCGCCGAACGTCTCCCCGGGAGTAGAGCCCCACTGCTTCAGGGCGTCCTGCGCCGACTCCATGAAACCGATCGACTCGTCGTCCGGCGTCGTCTGCGCCTTGCCGACCACGAACGAGCCCGACTCGTCGACGATGAAGGTGTCGGTCATCGTCCCGCCGGCATCGATCGCAAGCACCCTGGGGTTACGCGCGGCGGCCTCCGCCATCGAGCCGCGAGTCTATCCCGGCATGCTCGGACTGCGAAGCTGCCGGGGTGGGCAAGGTCCTCCTGATCGCACTCGCGGTTCTCGTCGTCCTGGCGGTCGCGAGCCAGTTCGTGATCCCGCCCGTGGCCGAGAACCGAGTCGAGGATCGGCTCACCAGCGGGGGCGGGAGCGCCGACGTGTCGCTAGACGCCTTTCCCGCCGTCCGGCTGCTGTTCGGGGACGGTGATCGAGTCGAGGTACGGGGCAACGGGCTCGACCTCAACCTCGAGCGAGAGACCAACGTCTTCGACAACCTCGATGGGTTCGACGAGGTCGACGTCAGCCTCGCGGATTACCGCGCGGGACCCTTCCAGATCCGCACTTTCGAGCTGGCGCGCGATGGCTCCGAAGCGACGTACCACCTCGTCTTGGCAGGGAGCGCGACCCCGGCGGACATCGCGGCGTATGGCGCTGACCGGCTCGGTCTCGTCGGCGGGCCGCTCCTGGGCGCGATCGCTGCTCAGCTGGCCGGCAAACGCCCGGTGCCGATCGATCTCGACATGCAGCTGCGAAGCGAGGATGGCCGGGTGGTCGTCGAATCGGGGGGCGGCACGGTCGCCGGCCTCCCGGCGGGGCTCCTGGCGCAGGTGATCACCTCCGCGATCGTGGTGCGCCTGTAGGCACTCCGAAGCTCAGCCGGGAGGGCTCGAGGCGCCTGCCGGCGCCGCCGCGTCCTGGGCCTTGAAGAACTCCTCCCCCTCGATCCCGATGCGCGGCAGTCGCTGGGCCCAGCGCGGCAGCCACCAGTTCGCGCGTCCCAGGAGCACCATGACCGCGGGCACAAGCAGGCAGCGCACGACCGTCGCGTCCACGGCGATCGCCGCCGCGAGGCCGAGCCCGAACTCCTTCACGATCGGGAAACCGTTGAGGACAAAGCTCGTGTAAACGCTCACCATGATCAGTGCCGCCGCGGTGATCACCCTGGCGCTCACCGCGAGACCGTCGACCACCGCCTCGTGGTTGTCTTTCGTCGATCGATAGTGCTCCTGAACCCTCGTCAGCAGGAACACCTGGTAGTCCATCGAGAGCCCGAACAAGATCGCGAACATCAGCAGCGGCACGTAGCTGACGATGGGGGTCGGCCCGGTGAGGCCGATCAGCTCGGCCCCGTGGCCCTCCTGGAAGACGAAGGTGAGGATGCCGTATGCCGCCCCAACCGAGAGAAGGTTCATCAGCCCCGCCGTCGCCGGGACCACGATCGACCGGAAGGCGACCAGTAGGAGCAGGAAGCTAAGCAGGATCACGGTCGCGATCACGAGCGGCAGCCGCTCGCCGATCCGATCGGCGAGATCGATGTAGCCGGCGGTCTGCCCGCCGACGTAGGCCGTAAGGGTGGTTCCCTTGACCGCTTCGGGGATCACCGGCGAGCGCAGCCTGCTGACCAGGTCCTCGGTGGCGTTCGCCGAGGGGGCGGTGGTCGCGATCACTGTGAACACGGCGGCGTTGCCGCTCTTATCGACCGTCGCAGGCGAGACGTCCTTGACGCCCTTCGACTTCGCGATCTTGTTCTCGAGCTTGACCAGCCGTGGGTCGCTGGCTGCAGTCTTCAGGAACGCCTCCTGCTGCGAGGCCTGTTTCTCCTGCTTGGTCGGGGGCTGCGACTTGACCTCCTGCTCGGCCTCCGATTGCGCCTCGTCCGGCGGCACGCCTTCAGCCTCGAGCTGCGTCGTCGCCTGCTCAACCGCCTGCTGCTGCTGTTGTTGCTGTTGCTGTTTGAGCTGGTTGAGTTTCTTGTTGTCCGGATGCGCTGGGCTGCCGTCGAAGTCGACCGCGATCAGGAGCGGGCCGTTGATCCCCGGACCGAAGCCCTTGGTAAGCAGGTCGTACGCCTGCCGTTGGGTGGTCGACTTCGGTAGCTGGCCGTTGTCTTGCTGACCGAGCTCCAGGTCCAGCACCGGGATCGCGAGCACCAGCAGGACCGCGACTCCCAGCAGCATCGCCGGAACCGGGCGCTTGCCCACACCGCGCGCCCACCGCGCCCAGCCGTGCGGTCGGTGATCGTGGGCAGGCGGGTGCAGGAACGGGACCCGCAGGGCGTTGATCCTCTCGCCGAGCATCGAGAGCAGGGCCGGAAGCAGAGTGATAGCGGTGATCACCGCGATGAGGACCACGACCGCCGCCGAGTAGCCGAGCGCGCTGACGATCGGGATCCGAGCCACCGCAAGCGAGCAGAGCGCGATCACCACGGTGCCGCCGGCGAACACCACCGCGCCGCCCGCAGTCGCGACGGCGCGAGCAGCCGCCTCGTTTGGGGTGTGACCCTGCTCGATGAAGCCGCGGTGGCGGGTGACGATGAACAGCGCGTAGTCGATCCCCACCCCGAGCCCCAGCATCGTCCCCAGGGTGGGCCCTACCGTGGGCACCTCGATCCCGTGTCCGAGCAGGCCGATAGCGCTCAGCCCAATCGCCAGTCCGACGATCGCGGTCGCGATCGGCAGCGCCATCGCGCTCACCGTCCCGAACGTGAACAGCAGGATGACCACGGCCGCCGCGAGCCCGACCAGCTCGCTCTGCTCGACCTCTGGCTTCGACACCGCCTGTCCGAGGTAGCCGCCCGTCGCGACCTTGAGCCCGGCGGCCTTCGCCGGCTGCTCCGCGTCGATGATCGCGTTCGCCTCGTCCTCGGTGAGGTCGGCGGAGCCCTGGTCGACGGTCACCGAGATGTAGCCGATCGTCTTGTCCTTGCTTAGCTGGGCCGCTCCCTGACTGCTCAGCGGGCTGACCGCGCCGATTACGTGCGGCGCCTGCTTGAGCGACTTCACCGTGGCTTTGACAGCCTTCGCGTTTGCGCCGGCATCGAGGGTGCCGTGAGGCGCCTCCATCACCACCGGGTTGGTGCCGTTAGCCTCGTTAGGCAGGTTGTCGTTCAGCAGGTTCTGGGCATCGGTCGACCCGGTCCCCGGGAGAGTGAGGTTGTTGCTGGTCTGCTTGCCTACCGCGTTCGCAAACGCGACGAATGCGATCAGCAGTACGACCCACGCGGCGGCGACGAGGAGGCGACGTCGGATGCAGAACCGTCCGAGGCCGTAGAGGACCCCTGTCATCTCGCTTCCTTCACGACCTTCCGTGGCTCGTCGGCCCGGTCCTCCCCCATCGCGCGTTCGCTCACCGCGAGCGGGATGCTATCCCGCTAGCCGCCGCGCGGGGGCGAAGTCCTGGCCACTGGCGCCTTTATGGCGATATGCGCCACAAACTCGCCAGGGCGATTCCGGAGCGCCTGACCCCGGACCAGTCCGTTGCCCACCTCGCTGCCCTCCAACATGGGGTCACCTCCATCCGACAGATGCTCGAGGCCGGCCTGACGCGGGATGCCGTGAAGCGCAGGGCCCGCGCCGGACGCCTGCACCAACTTCACCGCGGCGTCTATGCCGTGGGACATTCCGGGTTGAGCAACGAGGGAAGCTGGATGGCGGCCGTGTTGGCCTGCGGCGCGGGAGCCGTGCTGAGTCACCGCAGCGCGGCGGAGCTCTGGGGTCTGCTCCCAGTGAGGCTTGGACTCATCGAGGTCAGCATCGCTACGGATTCGGGACGGGGGCGTCGGCCCGGCGTTCGGATCCATCGTTGTGCCTCGCTGCCATCCGCGACGACAGACTGGTGCAAAAGCATCCCGGTGACCACGCCCGCTCGCACCATCGCGGACCTCCGTCGCACAGCGTCGGTCGATGACGTTCGCAAGGCGATCCGCGAGGCGCAGTTCCAGCGCCTCCGGCTGGATGACGAAGCGGCCAAGGAGGAGGAGCTCACTCGCAGCAAGCTGGAGCGCAATTTCATTCGCGTGTGCCGCCGCCATCGGCTTCCGCGGCCGGAGGTGAACGTCCGGGTCGGGCCGTTCGAGGTCGACTTCTTGTGGCGGGAGCATCGCCTCGTCGTCGAAACCGACGGATGGCAGGCGCACAGCGGCCAGATGGCTTTCGAGGAAGACCGTGCTCGCGACCTGGACCTCAAGCTGCTCGGCTTTGACGTCGTCCGCTTCACCTACAGCCAGGTAACGACCAAGCCGCACGAGGTGGCCGCCAAGCTTCGGGTGCTTCTGAGCCGCTGACTGGCGGGTTTATGGCGGTATGCGCCACAAACTCGCCATCTGCCGGGGCGGGCTGCCTGGGGCGCGCTATGCCGCGGCGATCGCTTCCGAGGTGCGCAGCGCGAGCGCCATGATCGTGATCATCGGGTTGGTGCCCGAGGCGGTCGGAAAGGCGCTCGCGTCGCCGATCCATACGCCGGCGGTGTCGTGGAGCTCACCCCACGGATTGGCGACGGAGGTCGCCGGGTCCTGGCCCATCCGGCAGCTCCCCATCTGGTGGGCGGAGAAGACGGCGTGCTCGTGCGGCGCCAGCGAGCACTCCTCGAGCCCCCTGAGGAACCCGTCGAAGTCCTCGCCGCGGCTCCAGGCGAGCGGCTTGCGGCTGAGGGCCACGATTCGCTGAGCGCCCGCCGCCTCCTGGACTCGGGCCACCGCCTTCAGGCCCGTGCGGAAGTTGGCGACGTCGAGCTCGTCGGCGAGCCGGTAGCTCGTCACGGCGTTCCCTGCCGCGTCCACGTCGACACGTCCGTGGCCGTGGTCGCGGATCAGCGAGATCAGCAACGAGGTGTTGCGCAACCGGGCCATCTCCTGCTTGTGCTGGCGACCGGAGTGCCACGGCGTCGCCGCGGCCGCGATCCCCATCGAGTGGTGGGCGCCCTCCAGAAGGAAGCCGTGTCCGTGGGGCCCCTGCGCGAACTCGTGGCAGAGCGCCGACTGCGGCGGACCCCACCACGCGTCCTGCGGCTCATCGTGGGTGGCGAGCAAGCCGCCGACGGGATGCAGGCGAAGGTAGTCGCCGACGGCCGGGCCGCCGATACCCGAGCGGCGCAGGAGCGCGGGCGACTCGAGCGAGCCGCAGGCGACCACGACCTGCGGCGCGCGAACCACGACCCGCGCGGTGGCGCCATCGGGGTCCGTGTAGGTGGCCTCCACCCCCGCGGCGCGACCGCCCTCGACGAGGATCCGCTCGGCGCGACAGTTCACGATCAGGTCGGCGCCCCTCGCGTGTGCGTCGGCGAGATAGGTCTTCTGCGTGGAGAGCTTGGAGCCGGTGACGTCCCCGAAGCCGACGTAGGCGGCGAGCTCGGGATCGTGCTTCGCCGGGTCGACGTTGCGGGTGATCAGCTTGAAGTCCCAGCCAAGCGCCTCGCAGCCCTCCTTCAGCCGCTGGTGGGGCCCGTTCAGCTCGGAACAGGAGTCGGTCACGCCAATCCGCCTCATCACCTGATCGAGGCAGCGGTCGTAGTCGGCGCCGTCAAGGCCCTCTAGGCCGTGCTCGTGTGCCCACTGCTCGCGCACCCAGGGGAATGTGCGCAGGGAGTTCTGCCAGTTGATCACCGTGCCGCCGCCGAGCGAAGAGCCCGCCTGCATCGAGACCTGGCCGTCGGCCGTCGCGATCGGCCCGCCCCGCAGATACAGGTTCTGGAAGCCCCAGACCTCCAGCTGGTTGAAGTCGGCCTCGTTGAAGTAGCCGCCCAGCTCGAGCACGCAGACCTGCTTGCCGGCCTCGGCCAGGGTTCCCGCGATCACGCCGCCACCTGCGCCGGAGCCGACCACGCAGACGTCGGCCGCGATCATCATCGACTCCGCTGCGGCTTCGGGGCGGCGAACGGAGAGTGGCTTCGGCTCCGCGGGGGGCCGGCGCCGGGGGCCCGGATAGCCGATTGCATCCCAGCTCGGATTTCGTCCCGTGCCCAAATCGGGGAGGGCGTAGAAGAGCGACAGCGCAAGCCCGCTGAGGGTGTGGATCCCGGCGAGCGCCTCAGGGCTCGAGTCGGCGAGGGCGTGGATGAGCTGCTCGCGGGCCTCGAGCGGGGCGCCCGGGACCATTCCCCGTTCGGCGAGCGAGTTGAGTAGCGAGCCCAGGCCGGCGAGCTCCTCCTCGGTTGCCACCGACTCCGCGAGCGCCACCTCGATCGCCTCGGGCACGCCCAGGTGCGACGCGGCCCGGGACCAGAAGCCATGTAAGTCGCCGACCCCGTCGGCCCCCTCCAGCTCACCGTCTTGGGCCGGCGGTTGCACCGACGGGATCAGCGTGTCGCACAGAACGAGGAGAGTGCTTCGTTGGGCGTCCGTGAACACCTCGCTCGCCGCGAACAACCTCATCGCGTCCCCCACCTGGCGGGTCACCTCCGCCGAGTACGGGAACATGTGCAACTCGCGCGGTGGGGCGTAGCCGGGGGTGATCATGAGCGACTGCCGCTTCGCGTACTTGCGGATCCCGTCCGGCCCGTGGCGGGAGCCGAGCCCCGACGCCTTCCAGCCGCCCATCGGCAGCTCGAGCGCCCCATAGTTGAGCTGAGCGTCGTTCACGCAGCAGACGCCGGCCTCGACCCGGCGGGCGATCCGCTCGCCGTTCGCGGTGTCGCGCGTCCATACCGACGCCTGAAGCCCGTACGGCCCGTCGTTCGCCAACCGGACGGCCTCCTGAGCGTCGCCGACCTTCATCACCGGCAGGGTCGGCCCAAAGGTCTCCTCGGTCATGCACCGCATCGAGTGGTCCACGTCGGCGAGCACGGTCGGCTCGAAGAAGCGGCCGATCGCCGCCGCGACGCGCTGCCCGCCCGTGACTACCCGGGCGCCCTTGGATACAGCGTCACGCACGTGAGCTTCGATCAGCTCGATCTGGGGCGGGAAGATGATCGCCCCAACGTCCACAGAGCCCGGCTCGCCCGGCGGCCCCTGGCGAAGCGCCGCGACCTTGCCGGCAACCCGATCCAGGAACTCGTTGTAAACCGGCTCCTCGACGTAGACGCGCTCCACCGAGATGCACACCTGGCCCGAGTTGTTCATCCCGTAGCTGACGGCGGCATTGGCCGCCCGCTCGAGATCGGCGTCGGCCAGCACGATCATCGGGTCCTTACCGCCCAGCTCGAGGCTGACCGGCGTCAGCGTCTCGGCCGCACGGGCCATCACTCTCTTCCCGGTCTCAACCGAGCCCGTGAACATCACCATGTCCACCTGGTCGACGAGCGCTGCCCCCGTTCCGCCCCGGCCGGTCGCCACCTGGAAGACCCCCTCCGGAATCTCGCACTCGGCGAGCATCCGGGCCATCAGGAGCGAGGTCATCGGAGTCACTTCGGAGGGCTTCAGAACCACGGCATTGCCGGCCGCGAGCGCGGGTATGCAATCGCCGAACGAGTTGTTGAGCGGGTAGTTCCACGGGCCGATCACTCCGATCACGCCCAGCGGCGCGTAGCGGACGATCAGCCTGCGGCCGCGCATCACGGGCCAGGCCGACTGGATCTCTTCGTCGGCCAGGTACCCCGGCGCGGCCTTCGCCCAGAACTCCAGCGCCGAGAGCCCGTAGGCCAACTCTGCGAACTGCGTCTCATCCGCGGGACGACCGGTTTCGCCGACGATCGTGCTCACGACCTGCCCCGCGTTGGCGAGCATCCAGTCGCGCGCCGCAAGCAGCACTTCGGCCCGCCCCTCGAAGCCCACCGCCGCCCAGATTGGTTGCGCCTCACGAGCACGCGCCACCATCGCCGTAATCTCGCCGGGGCCGAGGTCCTTGACCGTCGCGATCGTCTCTCCGGTGGCTGGGTTCTCGACCGGAATCCCGGCCTCAGTGGCAGCCTCGGTAGCCGGCCCCGACATCGCAACAGCGAGCTTAGACAATTGGCGGGCGAGCGCCGTTCCGCCCGGCGCGGGAGGATTCGGGGGTGCGAACGGTCGTGCTTTCAGACCTTCACCTGGGATCAGGCGGGGCGATCGACCTGCTCCGCCGGCCGGAGCTGCGCGAGGTCCTGTGGGAGGAGATCCAGGGCGCCGACAGGGTCGTGTTGCTGGGCGACGCGGTCGAGCTGCGCGACCGGCCGCTTTCGGAGGCCCTCGGCATCGCACAGCCGTTCTTCGACGAGCTGGGCTCGACAATCGGCGCCGGGGCTGTAGTCGTGGTGCCCGGGAACCACGACCACCACCTGCTCGACGAGTGGCTGGACCGCAGGCGGCTCGAGGGGGCGGAGCCCCTGGGGCTGGAGCAGCGCGTCCGGGCCGACTCGGGGCCTCTCGCCCGGCTGGCTGCGGGCATGGGACGAACGTCGATCGAGCTCGCCTATCCGGGCATCTGGCTTCGTCCCGGGATCTACGCGACCCACGGCCACTACCTGGACCGCCACCTGACGGTCCCGACCTTCGAGCGACTCGCGGTGGCGGCCGTGGAGCGAGTGTTGGGAGGATCACGCGAGGTCACCGAGGAGCCTGGCTCGGCTGGGGGTGCTGGTTCGGCGACCGTGGACGATTACGAGCGCATCCAGGCCCCCGTCTACGCCTTCCTGTTCGCGCTCGCGCAGGCCGGGACCGGCGGGCGGCTGGCGGGGGCCAGCCCCTCGGTCAGGGTCTGGCAGGCCCTGGGCGGAGGGTACGGACGCGCCGCGAAGCTGCGGGGCTGGCTCTTGGGCACGGTCGCCGTGCCGGGCGCGGTTGGAGTGGCCAACCGGCTCGGGCTCGGGCCGGTCCGATCCGATCTCTCTCCCGGCGCGATCACCGCCGCCGGCCTGGCGGCGATTGGCGAGGTGACACGGCGACTGGACGTCGAGGCCGACCACCTGATCTTCGGGCACACGCACCGCCGGGGCCCGATCCGCGCCGAGACCGGTTGGCGAATGCCCGAAGGCACTCGCCTCTGGAACACCGGGAGCTGGGTCTACGCCCCAGGGCTGGTGGGCCGCACGGCTGCGGACAGCCCTTACTGGCCGGGCACCATCGCCGTCCTAAAGGACGACGGCCAACCCGAGCTGCACCACCTGCTCGACGACCGTAGCCGCAGCGAGCTGCGGGGCTAGCTGCTAGTCGAGAGGGGCCGCGGCGCCGGCCGGCGCGCGGAGCGCCGGCCGGCGAAGCCGCGGTGAAGCTAGACGGTCTTTACGTTGACGGCCTTCGGGCCCTTGGGGCCCGCCTCGGCCTCGAACTCCACCTTCGCTCCGTCTGCGAGGGAACGGGCGCCGTCGGCGAGCCCCGTTTGATGGACGAACAGATCCTGGCCGCCCTCGTCGGGGGTGATGAAGCCGAAGCGCTTCTCCTCGTTGAACCACTTAACGGTGCCGGTTGGCATGCTTACTGCCTCCGCGTGTGTTGTGACTGAAATGCCGCGGATACTGTCCCTGGTACACACCTGTTTCAGCACCGCTTCATTGCGCCCCACGGTAGGGCTGCCGGGTAACCGTAACACCCGCAGCATCGGATGTCAGCGAACTGGCCGGCGTGGCCCAGAGACCGCTCGCAACGCCAGCAACAAGAGGACTGAGCCGCCGATCGCGATCAGCCAGGTCCCGAGGTCGAAGAAATCGTCGATCTCCCCGATGTCCAGCGCGCTCGCGATGAACCCACCGATCAGGGCTCCGAGGATGCCGATCGCGGTGGTCCCGATGCAGCCACCCGGCTCAGTCCTTCCCGGGACCAGGGCTCGGGAGATGGCCCCCACACAGAGTCCCAGCAAGATCCAGCCGAGGATTCCCATTCCGGCACCCTAACCTGACTCCCGTGGCGAAGGAGGAATCGCGTGCCCTGGCGATCGTGTTCGAGCGCGACGCCGGCCCGGGCGTCTTCGCGCAAGCGAGCGGCGCTCGTGGCGTGGATCTGGATTCGTGGATCTTCGATGGGCGCACGGCGGCGCCCCGCGAATTGAACGGCTACGACGCGGTGCTGGTATTCGGCGGCTCCATGCACCCAGACCAGGAGGATGCGTACCCGTGGCTGGCAGAGGCAAAGGCCCTCCTGCGCGAGCTCCTCGGGCGGGGCACGCCGTTGCTCGGCGTTTGCCTTGGCGGACAGCTTCTGGCCGACGCGGTCGGGCCGCCGTCCCGCCGTGCGCGCGAGCCGGAGCTGGGCTGGTACGAGGTCGAGCTGACTCCCGAGGGGAAGAGCGACCCGGTGCTCGGGCCACTCGCCCCGCGCTTCACGGCGTTCGAATGGCACCGGCACGAGTTCCGCCTTCCGCGCGGAGGAATTCCACTCGCCAAGAGCGCGGTGTGCCTTCAGGCCTACCGGGTCGGGGACACTGCGTGGGGCATCCAGTTCCACGCGGAGGTCACCCCGGAGGACGCCGACGCCTGGATCCAGGACGACCGCGAAAAGCAGGACGCGACGCGCATCGTCGGTGACTTCGATGCCATGCGCAAAAGGACCCGCGCCGCGATGGGCACCTGGAACGAGCTCGGACGCGGGCTCTGCGATCGCTTTCTGGCCGCGGCGGCTACTCGGGCGTGAGGTAGGCGGCCGAGAGGCCGCCGTCAACCAGGAAGGTCGAGGCCGTGACGTAGGAGGACTCGTCGCTGGCCAGGAAGAGCGCCGCCTGCGCGATCTCGCGGGGCTCGCCAAAGCGGCCCATGGGCACGTGCACGAGCCTCCGCGCGGCCTTCTCGGGCTCGGAGGCGAAGAGCTCTGTGAGGAGGGGCGTCGAAACCGGCCCCGGGCAGAGAGCGTTGACGCGGACCCCGCGGCGCGCGAACTCGACCCCGAGCTCTCGCGACAGCGACAACACCCCGCCCTTGGACGCCGTGTAGGAGATCTGCGAGACGGCCGCCCCCATGACCGCGACGAACGAGGCGGTGTTGATCACCGAGCCGCCACCCGCCTCGAGCAGGTGCGGGATACCGTGCTTGCAGCACAGGAAGACGCTGCGCAGGTTGACGTCCTGGACCCGCTGCCACGACTCGAGCGAGGTCTCCAGCACCGAGGCGTCGTCGGTCGGGTTGATCCCGGCGTTGTTGAACAGAACGTCGATGCGGCCGAGCTCCCGGCGGGCTCGCTCGTACATGTCCCGCACCTGCTGCTCGTCCGTCACGTCCGCCTCGAGCTCGAGCTCGCCTTCTGCGCCCGGGTTGATGTCCACCCCGACGACCCTGGCGCCCTCCGCCCCAAACAGCCGCGCCGCCTCCGCTCCAATGCCGCTGGCGGCGCCGGTGATCACGCAGACCTTCCCGTCGAGCCTGGCGGCCATCAGTGCGCCTCGGTGGCGTAGAAGACGTTCTTGACCTCGGTGTAGTGCTCCAATGCGTCCGGCCCCAGCTCGCGACCGACGCCCGACTGCTTGAAGCCGCCGAACGGGGTGGCGACCCGAACCGAAGTGTTGGAGTTGATCGAGAGCACGCCGGTCTCCAGGCCCCGTGCAACTCGCAGCGCCTTGGCACCGTCTTCGGTCCAGATCGAGCCCGAAAGGCCGTAGATGGTGTCGTTCGCGATCTCCATCGCCTCCCCCTCGTCGGCGAACGGGATCACGCACGCCACGGGGCCGAAGATCTCTTCACGAGCAGCCCGGTCGGAGTTCGACACCGGGGCCAGAACGGTCGGCGGGAACCAATAGCCGGATCCATCCGGCGAGGACCCGCGAATCGCGACGGGCGCGTCGTCGGGCACGAACGAGGCGACCGTCTGCCGCTGTTCGGCGGAGATCAGGGGGCCCATCTGCGTCGTTTCATCGAGCGGATCGCCCACCCGGAGTCCCTCCACAGCCGTGCCGAGCGCCTCGAGGAAGCGGTCGACGATCGCTCTCTCGACGAGGATCCGCGAGCGCGCGCAGCAATCCTGTCCGGCATTGCCGAACGCGGCCGCTGGCGCTGCCGCGGCCGCTTGCTCCACGTCGGCGTCCGCGAAGACGAGGTTTGCCGACTTCCCCCCCAGTTCCAGTGTCACCCGCTTGATCGTCGCCGCCGCCCCCGCGGCGATCACACGGCCCACCTCGGTCGAGCCCGTGAAGGCGATCTTGGCCACGTCGGGGTGCTCCACGAGCCGCCGCCCGCAAACGCTCCCCGGCCCTGCGACCACGTTCACGACCCCTTCGGGGAGCTCCGCTTCGAGCGCGATCCGCTCCAGCTCCAGGGCGGTCAACGGCGTCAGCGCGGCGGGCTTCAGCACCACGGTGTTGCCCGCGGCCAGCGCGGGCGCCACCTTCCACGAGGCGATCAGGAGAGGGAAGTTCCAGGGCACGATCAGTCCCACCACACCGAGCGGCTCGCGGAAGGTCATGTCCACACCCCCCGCCACCGGGATCGTCTGGCCCAAGAGCCGCTCGGGGGCACCGGCGTAGTAGCGGAAGGTGTCCACGACCATCGCCATCTCGGCGCGGGCGTCTGCGATCGGCTTGCCGGCGTTGCGCGCCTCGAGCGTCGCCAGGTCGACGGTCCGGTCGGCGAGCGCGTCGGCAAGTCGATGGATCAGGGTGGCGCGGTCGACGGGGTCGATAGCGCGCCAGGCCGGAAAGGCCTCCTTCGCCCGCGCGACGGCCGCGTCGGTCTCCTCGACTCCGGCGCTCGGCACCTCCGCCATCACCCGCTCGGTGGCGGGCTCGATCACCCGAATCACCTGAGGCCCACCTCAGACCTGGCCGATTCGACCAGCGCCGCGATCACCCCGCTTCGCTCTTCCTCCTCCTCGGGATGCCACAGGACGCCGAGCGCAAATCGGTGCCCCGGGAGCTCGATCGCCTCGACCAGATCGTCGCTCGCCGACCAGCCGCTGGGCACCAGCCCCTCGCCCAGCTCGTCGACCCCCTGATGATGATGAGATCGGACCGCGAGCTGCTCCGCTCCCGCCGCCCTGGCGGCGAGCGAGCCCGGCTCGAGGCGCACCTCGTGGTCGGCGAACGCTCCCGGTGTATGGCGGTGCTCGTTGCTGCCCAAGCTGTCCGGGAGGTGCTGCACCAGGGTGCCGCCCAGAGCGATGTTGAAGATCTCCATCCCGCGGCAGACGCCCAGCAGGGGCATGTCGCGCTGCAACGCCCGCCGCGCCAGGGCGATCTCGAACCGGTCGCGCTCGATCCTGGCGCCGCTCGTCTCAGGGTGCGGTGCCGCACCGTAGGTGGAGGGATCCACGTCGCCTCCGCCCGCCAGAATCAGCGCGTCGAGAAGGTGCAGCACCGCGTCGGGCGCCTCGGTCGCGGCCTCGTCGGGAGGCAGGAGGAGCGCTACCGCACCGGCGGCCTGCACCGCTCTGGCGTACGAAGACGGCAGCATGGTGACCGTGTCGTCCCACGGGCCCCACCGCGCCCGCTCGAGCGCGGCGCAGATGCCGATCGCTGGACGGCTCACCCGTGGTCAGCCGCGCTCGAACATTCGCCGGCGCTCGTAGTCGGTCACCACCTCGTCGAACAGACGCTGCTCGGTGCGCCCGTAGTTCAGGTAGTGCTTCCAGACCGCCTCGCCGAAGGTGGTGCGTGCGAACTCGCTTCCCTCCCACAGGTCCACCGCGCCTCGGAGGGTTGACGGGAACGGCTCGGCCTCGCCGGCCTCGTACGCGTTGCCAACCAGCTCCGGCCCTGGATCGGTGGAGTTCTGCACCCCGTCGAGCCCGGCAGCGAGCAGCGCGGCGAAGGCGAGATACGGATTTGCGTCGGCGCCGGGGATCCGGCACTCGACCCTCCGCGACTGCCCGTGGCCGACGATCCGGAAGCCGCAGGTGCGGTTGTCGCGGCCCCAGGAGACCGAGGTCGGCGCCCAGCTCTCGGCCGCATAGCGCTTGTAGGAGTTGATCGAGGGAGCGACGAACAGCGCCAGCTCGCGGATGTGGGCGCGCTGGCCGCCGAGGAAGTGGCGGAACGTGTCCGTCTCCTCCTCGCCGTCAACGAAGGCGCTCCCGCCCCCTTCGTCCACGAGGGAGGTGTGGATATGGCAGGAGCTGCCGATGTCCTTCTCAGACGGCTTGGCCATAAAGGTCGCCGAGATCCCGTTCAAGAACGCGATCTCCTTGACCCCGTTCTTGTAGATCGTGTGCCGGTCGGCGGAGGTGACCGCGTCGGCGTAGCGGGTGTTGACCTCGTGCTGGCCGTACCAGGCCTCGCCCTTGGAGAACTCGACCGGGATCCCGGCGGCGTGCATCCCGCGGCGGATCGGCCCCAGGTGCTGCTCGTCCATCGTCGTCGCGAGGATGTGGTAGTCGAGAATGTAGGGGATCGTCGGGGTGAGGTCGCGGAAGTCTTTCTCCCAGGCCTCGGCGTAGCTCTCCTTGTAGAGGTAGAACTCGAGCTCGGAGGCCATCATCGGCGTGTAGCCCATCTGCCGAGCGCGCTCATACTGGGCGATCAGGACCTGCCGTGGAGAGGCGACGACCGGGGAGCCGTCGTGGTTGACGACGTCGCACAGGACCAGCGCCGTACGGTCGAGCCACGGCACCCGGCGCAGGGTGGCCATGTCCGGGGCGATCCCGAAGTCGCCATAGCCCTTCTCCCAGTTCGCCATCTCGTAGCCGGGCACGGGGTCCATCTCCATGTCGAGGGCGAGCAGGTAGTTGCAGCCCTCGACCCCGTGCTCGACCACGTCGTCGAGGAAGTAATCGACGACGATCCGCTTTCCGAACAGCCGCCCCTGCATGTCGGTGAAGGCGGCGACGACGGTGTCGATCGCCCCGTCCTTCGCTTCCTTGCGCAGGTCGTCCACCGACAGCATCCCGGCGGTCCCCCCTGGACCGCCGGGTCGCTCAGCCGCCATGCTCCCTCACCCCTTCGTCAGGCGCCGGGGCCGGGCGTCGATCCGCCGGCCGGCGCCGAGCCAGGCTCCTCCGCGACGATCCCCATGCCCTCGTCGAACTCGATCTGGCGGATCGGTCCTTCGTAGCGCTTGTTCATGCCGAGCACCCACGAGAGCCCTGTGCCGAGCAAGACGATGCCGACCACCAGAGGCGTGTAGTTGAAGAGCTTCCAGTCGAAGTCGTCCTCCCACGGAACGCCCGCGCTGTACGCAGGCAGGCAGAGGATGATGACCATGAGGATCACGAACACCACCGCGATCGCGTTGATCCACTTGTACCGGGGGCCCAGCGACCAGGAGCGGGTCTCGAACGAGTCCCCCGCCCGCCAGCGCAGGAAGACCGGCGCGACGTAGGCGATGTACAGCCCGACTGTGCCGATTGCGGTGACGGCGAAGAAGGCGACCGGCGGCACGAAGCCACCCTCGCGGGGGTCAGTCGCGAACAACGCCGGAAGCACGAGCAGGAAGGCGAGCCCGACGCTGCCGAGCACCGCCATCGCGGGCACCCCGGTCGCGCTGACCCGGGCCCACAGCTGGTGGCCCGGGACGGCACGGTCGCGCGAGAAGGCGAAGAACGTGCGCGAGCAGCTCGTCACGCACGCCATGCCGCAGAAGAACTGGCCGACGCAGGCAATCAAGAGGATCGCCTCGGCCCAGTTCTGGTTCATGTCGGCGGAGAGGAACACGGCGACCGAGCTGCCGGTGAGGGGGGTGCCGGCGCCGTTTGTGACGGCGTTCGGGTGGGTGGCGGCGAACAGGAACGCGAGCAGCAGGAACCACCCGATCAGCGCCGAGAGCGCGACCGACTGCCAGATGCCCTTCGCCGCCGCCTGCTCGGCGCCCACGGTCTCCTCGGCCACGTGCGCCGAGGCGTCGTAGCCGGTGATCGTGTACATCGTCAGCAGGAAGCCGACCGGCAGGACCAAGAACCAGTACAGGGCTCCGGAGGTCAAGCCCTCGTTGAAGCCTGAGTTGTTGAGCTTCTCGGTGAAGACGAAGTCGGCGCTCTGGTGATGATCGGGGACGATGATGAGGATCCCGAGGATGATCAGCGTCCCGATCACGTGCCACCAGACCGAGACGCTGGTGAACAGCGCAATCAATCGGTGGGAGAAGATGTTGATCATCGCGTGCAGGACCAGGATCACCGCGTACACCCAGAAGATCTCCTGGATGATGTGAACGTCGTCGCCGAAGTTGATGAAGCCCAGATCCCAGCCCCAAAGGCCGAACAGCGTGGTCGCGAAGACCGAGAGGACGTAGTCAACCGATGCGACGATCCCGATCAGCCCGATGACGTTGAACCAGCCTGTGAACCACGACCACCCGGCGCCGGCGAGCCTGTGGGCCCACCAGTACGGGCCGCCCGCGGTCGGGAACGCCGACGCGAGCTCGGACATGCTGACCGCGACCGTGAGGATGATCAGGGCGATCACCGGCCAGCCGATCGAGACCACGATCGGCCCGCCGTTGTTCCACCCCACGTAGAAGACCGTGAAGCAGCCGGCCAGCACCGAGATGATCGAGAACGAGATCGCGAAGTTGGTGAACCTGGTCCAGCCGCGATCCAGCTCCTGCTTGTAGCCGAGCTCGGCGAGGCGTTGCTCGTCAGCAGTCGGGTCGCTGGTGCCCTCAGGTGCCATGCCGGATCTCCTCCTTCCGGCCGGCCCGTTTGCGATAAAAGGTGTGCTGGGCCGACCTATGGACGATGCCAGCCTAAGCCACACACCGGACCGAAGTCAACCCCCCGGGACTGAACTCAGCCGCATCGTCAAACAGTTATCCCCCTTGTTGGGCGAAGCGGACGGGGATCCCGAGCCGCTCGAGGGCGGGATCACCAACCGCAACTTCCGGGCTCGCTTCGGCGGCGTCGAGCATGTGATCCGCGTGCCAGGCAAGGACACGGGCCTGCTGGAGATAGACCGCGGCGCCGAGCGGATCGCGAACGAGCGCGCGGCCCGGATCGGGATCGCCCCACCGGTGGCGGCGATGCTCGACGACCCGCAGTGCATCGTCACCGTGTTCGTGGAGGGGGCCGGGATCGAGCCGGCCGAGCTCCGCGAGCCGGGAATGCTCACCCAGGTCGCCCGCTCGCTGCGGGCGATCCACGAGCTCGGCGAGCCGCTGCCGACCAGCTTCGACTCGTTCCGGATAGTCGAGACGTACGCGAAGACCGCCGGCGAGCGCGGCGCGAAGGTGCCCGCCGCCTACGACGAGGCCCACGGCCATGCGCAGGCGATCGAGGCGGCATTGTCCGGCCCCGAGCACGAGCCGGTGCCCTGCCACAACGACCTCCTGGCGGCGAACTTCATCCGCGGCGCAAAGCAGCTTTGGATCGTGGACTGGGAGTACGCAGGGATGGGCGACCGCTACTTCGACCTCGCCAACTTCGCGGTCAACAACGAGCTCGGCGAGGCCGGCGAGCTGGACCTGCTCGAGTCCTATTTTGCGGAGCCGCCGTTGGCACGGCGGGTGGCGACCCTTCGCCTGATGAAGTTCATGTCGGACTTTCGCGAGGCGATGTGGGGAGTGGTTCAGACCGCGCTCTCCGAGCTCGACTTCGATTTCCAGGCCTACGCGGACAAGCATTTCGAGCGCATGCTGCGGACCGCGGGACACGCCGACTTCGCGACCTGGCTCGAGGAGGCGGGTGAGTCCGAGGGCTGAGCTTCCGGGCTCCGCCCGGTGCGTGATCGTCGGCGGCGGGGTCGGCGGCACGTCAATCGCCTACCACCTCGCGCAGCTCGGCTGGGAGGACGTGGTCCTGGTCGACCGGGCCGAGCTGACCTCCGGCTCGACCTTCCATTCCGCCGGCCTCGTCGGCCAGCTTCGCGGCTCGGTCTCCCTGACGAAGATGATGATGCACTCGGTCGACCTGTACCGCCGGATCGGCGAGGAATCCGAGTTCGACCCCGGTTGGGTGGAATGTGGAGGCATCCGACTTGCCTCGAGCGAGGAGCGGATGGAGGAGCTGCGCCGTCAGGCGGGGTGGGCCAAGACGTTCGGTCTGCCCCTGAACCTGATCTCGGCCGAGGAGGCGACGGAGCTGTTCCCGCTGATGTCCACCGAAGGGGTTCTGGGGGCGGCCTGGCTCCCAACCGACGGCTACATCGACCCCGCCCAGCTCACCTATGCACTGGCCGACGGCGCCCGACGCGGAGGCTGTCGGGTCTTCACCTCGACCCGGGTCACCGGACTCGAGGTCGAGCGCGGCCGGGTGCGTTGCGTGGCCACCGAGCGCGGGGCGATCGAGGCCGACGTGGTGGTCAACGCCGCCGGCATGTACGCGGCCGAGATCGGTCGGATGGCGGGAGTGCGGGTCCCGGTGATCCCGATGTCGCATCAATACGTGGTCACACAGCCGTTCCGCGAACGGGGCGAGGGACGCCTGCCCACGCTCCGCGACCCCGACCTGCTCGTCTACTACCGCGAGGAGGGCGCGGGCCTGGTGATGGGCGGCTACGAAAGACAGAGCCTGCCGGCATTCCTACCTGATGGGACCGGCGGCCTCGACCACATTCCATCCGATTTCAACGGCCGGCTGCTCGAGGACGACCCCGACCGCTTCGAAGAGATC
>DATMZR010000037.1 GCA_035573435.1 Solirubrobacterales bacterium | reverse complement strand
GGCGGGGTCGGAACCGAAGGGACGAGCGGCGGGATCGGGATGGCGGGCGGAGTCGGGATTGCGGGCGGGGTGAGGACCGGCGGCGTGGGGATCGCTGGCGGGGTTGGCACGGTGGGGACGATGGGTGGGCCGCTGGCTCCGGGTGGGGGTGGGGAGGGGACGGATGGCGTGGAGGGCGGCGTACCGACGGGGCCCGTTGACCCATCGTCGGACGAACCGGCGCCGGACCGGGACAGGCCGAAGCCACTGGCGGTGTAAGCGCTGATGGCGTTGCCAGTTCTGGGCCCGGAGGCGGCGCCCGTCCCGTTGGTGGGAGCCGGACCCTCCGCGACGGCGCTGCGCGCCGCCCCGAGTGCCGCGGAGGCTGCGGCCGGCGTGCCGCTCGTGCCGAGGTAGGCGGCTTCGCCGCCTCCGCTGGGCGCCCCGAACGGAAGGCCGTTGAAGGCGACGAAGGTCGCGAGCGAGAGGAAGACCACCAGGATGCCGGAGGTGAGCGCGCTGGTCGCGCCGACCCCGGCCGCGTAGGCGCGCAGGTGGCTCCGCCGCGGGCCGAAGGAGGGATTGGATGCTGGGTGGGCGAGGCTGGTCATCCGGGGCGGGTCGCGAGTACCCGCAACGATCCGGCCTTAACCGAATTCATTCCGCGACCTACCGAAATGCCGTAGTCAGCTTCTGAACATCGTGGGAGCTCGCGCTGGGGGACGGTTGGGACCTCCGACGATCTTTGGGATCTCCGACACCACGTCTCATGTCGACATCCACCAGCGAATGGCAATAGGCTGCGCATAGACTCTGCTCAGGCAACGACGATCCAGGAGAGAGTGTTCTATGCCCCCTGCGAAGAAGACCTCACCCCGCGCGAAGAAGACCTCACCCCGGCGCCGCGGCGGCACCGCCCGAAGGCGCCCAGCCTCCAACCAGCCGGCAGCCGTCAAGCGCCTCAACACGGCGCTCGATGCCGCGCAGAAGGCCTTGGTGTCGCTTCGCAAGGACGTGGGCGCAGGCGGCAGGGATGCGCAGAAGAACATTCAGGGGTTCATCAAGGACGCCCGGCGCGAAACCGACCGGTTGGGCAAGACGCTCGAGCGCGACATCCAGCGGCTGCAAAAGCGCCTCCCCGGCCCGGCCAGAGGTAGAGCAGCGAACCGCAGCGCCCCACGCCGCAAGGCGTCGGCACGCTCGACCGCCAAGCGGACCACCGCTCGACGCGCACCCGCCAAGCGGACCACCGCGAGGAGGACCACGGGACGCACCACCGCCAAGCGGACCACCGGACGCGCCACGACCAGGCGGGGCACCGCTCGCTCCACAGCCAGGCGGACACCGGCGCGACGCAGGTCGCGGTAGAGACGCCGCGCCCCTGGGGGCGCGTCCGATCCGTTTACCGGCGGAGCAACCTCTGGAGTCGGTGGCGAAACGTTCGCACGTCGCGACGTAGCCAATCCGTGTGGTCGTTCCGCCAGCCCTCGAGGTCCTTGAAGTAGGGACTGTCGTTGGCCATCGCGTGGCCGATGATGTCCCGCATCCTGATCCCGAAGCGCTGCTTCAGCCAACCGACGAGATGCAGGGCTGCGTTGATCTGCTGGTCGCGGCGCAGGATCTGACGCTCCGCCCAATGCGAGCCGCCCCCGGTCTCTTGGACCATCTCGATTCCGATCGAGCGGTGGTTCAGCCCGATCGCGTGTCGGCAACGAATACCTGGCCTGACGAGCCTGTTGATCCGCCCACGCTTTTCGACCACGAAGTGCGAACAGACCCCGGGCAGTTCTCCCATGTTTGAGGCGTTGGCCGCAAACGTCTCCCATGCCGACCTATAGCTCGGCCCTCCGGTGAAGTGGAGGACGATCGCTCGCGGATGGTCCAGGCGCCACTTGCGCCGGCCGTAGTGTCGGGCTGAGTAGGCGGCCATCTGGCGCCTTCGCGTATGCCCGTAGGGGATCGGGTCGCGGCGGACCGTTGGCCGTCGCAGCTTCGCGCGAGTTCCCGCGGGTGTCAGGCCGGACGTCTGCCTCCGTCGCCCGGCGCCGCTTCGCGCCACCTTGGCGGCGGCACGGGCGTGCCGCCGGGCCGCCGAGGACGAGAGCTCGCCGCCGCGCAGCTCGACCACGAAAGCGGTGCCCGGGAGGCGGTGATTCTGCCAGCCGGTCGCGGTGCCCCTCAGGCGCTGGCCTCGACAGCGCTTGAGCGGAAGGTCTGCGATGCGCGCGTAGCGCCTCTGCTTGCGGGCCGGCCCGTGGCAGGGCGCGAGGACCTGCCCCCAGGGCTGGTGGTACCAGATCGTCACCCGCGGCTTGAGCCGCCGCGCGAGTCGCCTCACCGCGCGGCTCTCGGGCTCGGAGAACGGGTGCGGGCCGGGGTAGTACCCGCTGGACGGCGACACGCCCCCTCGCCAGCGGTAGGAGAAGTTCCGATTCAGGTCAACGCCGCGGGCGTTCTTGCGCGTGTGCGCCTCCACGCCGTCGGGGTTGACGCTCGTCACGACCCACAGCTGGACCCCCGGCGTGTCGCGATGAGAGCGTCTCAGCCTGCGCACGATCTCGTGCCCCGCCGTCTCGTCCCCGTGGATCGAGCCGATCACGAGCGCCTTGCGGGTCGCCTCCGGATCGCCGAGGCGCACGGCCCGTAGCTCGGTTCCCCGAACCGATTCCCCGAAGGTCACTCGCTTGAGCGCGCCCGAGGCCGGTGCGGCATGGGCCAGGCCCCCAAGCACGGTCAGCGCGGAGGCAGCGATCGCCGCCAGGAGCATCGCACGGGATTGACGCACTGGCCGCGAGGATACGGTTCGGTTCGGGCAGGCCATTCGGGTGGCCATGCCGGGCTTTCAACGCTGAAGCCTGCCCTCGGCTCTGCCGATATCTCAGGCATGGAGGCCGGCGGAACCTGGCTATGTCCGACTGCGTTCGATCGCGAGCGACTCCTCGACATGGAGGCGAAGCTCCGTCGCCCCCGCACGATCATGTACGGCTCGCTCGCGATCGTGTTCGTGATCTCGGCCCCGTGGCTGGGTTGGTGGATCCTGCTTCCGCTGCTCGGTTCCGTTCTCGGCTACTCGCTGCTCCATCCCCTGATCGCCACCAGCTCGCGCCCGGAGTACGTGGTCGGAGCCACGGTGGTCAATGCCCAGGTACTGATCGGCGTCGGCATCGCCGTGACCGGCGGACCGGCCAGTCCTGCGATCCCGCTGCTGCTGCTTCCGATCGTGACGCTTCCCGTGCGCTTTTCCGGGAGAGGCGTGATCGCCGGCGTCGGCATCACGGTCGTGGTGCTGCTGGGCGCGACGGTCCCGGTCGACCCCACCTCCTTCGCTGACGACCCCACCTACACGCTTATCGGGCTCGCCTCCATTGCGGGTCTCGCGGCCTTCGCGCACACCCTCATGCGCGCCGAGATCGAGCAACGCGCTCACGCCACCCTCGACCCACTGACCGGGTTGCTGAACCGCAATTCGCTCGCCGGACGTTTCGCGGAGATCGCCGAACAGGCAGCGCTCACCGGCGCCTGGGTCTCTGTGATCGAGTGCGATCTCGACCACTTCAAGCAGGTGAATGACGCCCATGGACACGATCGCGGCGACACGGTGCTCAAGGACGCCGCCTACGTGATGCGCAAGAACCTTCGCTCGTTCGAGCTCGTCTACCGGATCGGCGGCGAGGAGTTCCTGGTCGTCCTGCCCGGCCTCGAGCTCGAGGGGGCGCATTCACTCGCCGAGCGCCTGCGTACGGGTATCGAGGACGCGAGCCCGGGCGGGCTCCCGGTCACCGCCTCATTCGGCGTGGCGGCCGCGCGCGGCCCCGAGGTCGACTTCGAGCTGCTCTTCCACGATGCTGATGCCGCGCTGTACGTGGCCAAGCGCAGCGGTCGCAACCGGGCGGTCAGTCACGACGCCCAGGCTCATCTGACCGGGGCGACCTCGCCTGCAGGGCTGGCAGCAGCCCCTACTGGTGCGTGATGCTGATGAGCTTGATCTGCTCGTGGTTGCCGCTCACCGTGTGCTCCTTGATGTCGCCCACCCCGCGGACGTAGTACTTGCGCTCCCGGACGCCGGGATCGATCTTCGGACTCGTTTCCACGGTCGCCAGGGTGTCCTTGTAGGAGCCGTACGGGACGCTGACCGGCCCGCCGCTGCCGAGCACGCGCGCTTGGTCCAGAGCGTAGCCCGGGTAGTACTCCTGGCGGTAGGCATCGCCGGGCTGGGGGTCACCCGGCATGATGATCCCGGGCTCGGCGCCGTCGACCCCCGCCTCCCAGGAGTCGCTCTGCTTGACGAAACGGCCGTGATCGAGCTCGCGCGTGTCCTCGCCCATGTACCAGACGTTTCCACCCTTGTCCTGGGCGTACCAGTCGAAGGTCTTCTCGATCGGCCTCCCATGCGAGGAAACGGTGTCGCGGACGACAGTGGCCGCCACGCCCAGGATCTGCTTCGTTTGGTGCGTGACGACCATGTCGTCGGTCTGCGGGGTGCTCCCGTTCTCGGCGACACCCTGGTAGTGGAACCCGGTGCTGGGCTTGAGCGGGAAGTAGGGATTGTCGATCGCGGTGACGAAATTGGTCGGGTCGATCTTCGGGGCGTACGTCCCGTGGACGGGCGCCAGGCGGGAAGCCGAGGCTGAGGCGGTGGTCGGGGTGGACGTCGGCGTGGTGGTGCTCGAGTCATCCGACGAACCGCAGCCGGAGGCGATTGCGGCGAGCACCGCGAACGTGCCCGCGACGAGAGCCCACCGGCTTCGCAAACCGCGCTCGATTCCTCTTCCCATGCCGGGGGATCGTCCCGCGCGGAAATGAAAGGCGCATGAAGGCAGATAAAACGGAGCTGAGGTCGCGCGGAGCAGGTGGGGCGATCGGTGCCCCCACATGCGACCCTCCCGGAATGTGACCACAAATGTGGTCACAACTCGGGAGGTCCTAAAGGCCCCCACCTTCCTTCGGGCCAGAGATTCGTGCTGCGGGAGGGACGACCACCGCTCCAGCTTCGCGCAGGCCGACGCTACTCGCCGCCGGTCAGTACCGCCACGGCCTCGCCGACGGTGTGGTCCCTGCCGGCGGCCTGATAGAGCCCGACCGTGTCGAGGATCTCCCCCAGGTGCGCTCCCTCGGGCGTCACGACCCGGAGCGCCTGGCCCCGGCGCTTCAGTTCCGCCGCCAGCTCGAACAGCATGCGCATGCCGGTGCTGTCGATGAACGTGAGCTTGGTGAAGTCGACCACCAGCCCGCCACCCTCAGCGGTGATCGCGTCGGCCATGCGCTCACCCAGCTCGGTGGAATTGGTGCGATCGATCTCCCCGGAGAGATGCGCCACCGGCACGCCGTCGACCGCTTCGAGCTCGAAATCGGCGAGTGGGATGATCGTGCCCACGCCAGAACTATGGCGGATTTGCTGCGGTGCGGGGTGCATGAACCCGGAGTACGAGCAGGACGATGTCGTCGCGCGGCTCGGCTTGTGCAGTGCCGAGAACCGCATTCTGGACGCCGCTGGCAATCTCGGTGGCGCTCTGGCCAACGCACGACTCGAGGGCTGCGACAAGGCCGGCGCGTTTGACGATTCGACCGGGGGCGAAGGCGTCGGTCAAACCATCGGTGTAGAGGATGAGCGCATCCCCGGGGGCCAGCTCGGAGTTGTGGTCGGCCAGCTTCGGGTCGGGCAGGACACCGAGCATGGTCCCAGGCTGACCGACCTGTTCGACCCGGCCGTCCGCGCGCAGGACCAGCGGCAACGGGTGGCCCCCCACCGCGAGCGTCACCCGCGCCCCGTTCTGCGGTGTCAGGTCGATCCGCCCGCACGCGACCGTGCAGGACTGGTCGGGGGATTGGCGCAGGATCGCGTCGTTCAGCAGTCTCAGGATCCCGCTCGGCTCGCTCTCCTGAACGGCAGCCGCGCGCAGCGTGTACCGGGCGAGCCCGCTGGTCGCAGCCGCCGTGGCGCCCTTGCCGAGCACATCGCCCACGATCACCCTCCAGCTGCCGTCGTCGGCCTGGAAGACGTCGTAGAAATCGCCGCCGACGAGGTTGCGCCTGCCCGCAGCGTGGAAGTCGACCGCGGTCTCGATCCCCGGGATCACCGGCAGCACCGACGGGAGCAGGCTCTCCTGGAGGGTCCCGGCGATCGACTTGACGGCATCCTCGGCCCGCCTGCGCTCCGTGATCACCGCCGACATCACAAGCATCGTCATGCTGGCGATGCCCAGGAAGCCCTGCGCGAGCAGCAGCCTGTCGTCGGGCGCTTGCCCCGAGAAGGGGCCCTGGTCGTTCTCCGTGAACGGGATCGCGACGCTGGCCACCAGGAGGATCCCGACAACGGTGCCCGGCTGCCAGAACCGCAACGCCGCCCAGACTCCGAGCGGGAAGAGGATGAAGATGAGCTGGGTGTCGTTGGAGAAGACAATGCCGGTGACCAAGAGCGCGGCGAGCGCGAGCGCCCCTGCCTCGAGCGGCCGCCCCGGCGCCCGAAGGTAGGGCCAGTGGGTTACGGCGACCAAGATGGCCGGGGCGACCACCAGGTTCCCGCCCATGTCACCGAGCCACCAGGTGCGCCACACAGAGCCGAACTCCTCCGAGGTGATCTCGTTGCTGGCCAGCAGGCTGGTGGTGCCGATCGTGGCGGCGATCGTGGTACTCACGATGCCCCCGAGAACCGCCAGCGCGATGACGTCCCTCACCCGTTCAAGCGAGGGCCGAAAGTCCGCCACGCGCAGCAGATAGGCGCCGGCGAGGGCCTCGAGAGTGTTGCCCACCGTGATCCCCAGCACCCCGTAAAAGGGCACGCCGGTCCAGGCGTTCGCCAGCATGGCGCCCAGCGCAATCCCCGGCCAGACGCGGTAGCCCCACAAGAGGACGGCCGCCAGCGAGATCCCCGTGGGAGCCCAAATCGCCGTCACGCTCGGGGACGCGAAGGCCAGGCTGAGGCCCAGCTTCGCGGCGCCGTAATAGGCGCCGGCGAGCACGGCGACCTTCGCTGCGTAGACAACCCAGCCCCGTTCCCCCTCCATTTCCCACGAATTTACCGCGCCGAGGCGAGCGCGCGTCGCGCTACGGCGCGTTGGCGCATGATCTAGGTCATGCCGTCCTCGCGTTGTGGCCGAACATCAAGCCGGCTGATGATGCTGACCGCTGGGGTTGTGGCTTGCATCGCCTTGGCGGCCTGCGGTGGCGACAAGAACGAGGACGAGGTGGGCTATCGGGTGCCGTCGCTGAGCCTCGCGGACCTGCATCCGTGCACGTCGGTGCCCAGCCCGCCGAAGATGCTCTGCGGGGCGATCAAGGTGCCGTTTGAGCGCCGTGATCTGTCGCTGGGGAAGACCAGGGTTGCGTTCGCGGTTCGCCCGCGCGACGAACGCGATCGCCCGTCGCTTGGCACCATCGTGGCCCTCGAGGGCGGCCCGGGCTACGCCAGCTCATGGACGGCTCCCTCCTACGTCAAGCTGTTCGGCTCGGTGCTTCGCCGCCGCGAGATGGTGACCATCGACATGCGCGGGACGGGGCGCTCGGGCGCGCTCGATTGCCGCGACCTCCAGCGGGGCCGGGCGCCTGACTGGATCGGACTGTCCACATGCGCGCGGAAGCTGGGCGGCCTGTTCGGCTCCTACCGCACCTCCGCCGCCGCCGACGACATCGACGATGTGCGCCGGGCCCTGGGCCTCGGGCGCATCACGCTGTACGGGGACTCCTACGGAACCTTTCTTGCCCAGTCGTATGCCTTCCGCCACCCGGACACCCTCGACGCACTGGTGCTCGACTCGGCCTATCCAGCCCGTGGCGAGAGCCCCTGGTACCCGACCCTGATCTCCACCGGCGTTCGGTCGATCGCGGTCGCCTGCGAGCGCTCTCCGTCGTGCGCCGGAGATGCCCAGAAGCGAGTTCGCAAGCTCGTCCATTGGCTGCGGAAGCGAAGCTGGGGTGTCGGGCCGCTGGTCGACGCGTTGTTCGACGCCGGCTACGGCCCTCCGGGCAGCTTCCTGCGCATCGACCGGGCGGGCACCGCGCTCCGCCGCGGCAACCCCCGTCCTTACAGGTTGGTCACCGACGAGGCGAAGGCCGGCACCCACCACCTGCGGCACTACTCCCTGGGGCAGGAGCAGGTCGTGAGCTGCAACGACTACCCGCTGCTCTGGGATAAGGACGCCTCGGAGCCGGCGCGGCGCCGGCAGCTCGAGCAGGCCGTCCGCAGCTACGAAAGCGACACGATCAACCCGTTCACGCCGCGTGAGGTGGCCGTGTCCGGGCAAACGCTCTATCAGTACTGCCTTGTGGCGCCGCGGCCCTCGAGGCTCTATGAGTCCCCGATCTCGCCCGGTGATCGGCCGACCGAGGCGCCCGTTCTCGTGGTCTCGGGGGAGTTCGACAGCGTGACGTCGCCATATGAGGGCCACCTGGTCGCCGAGATGTTCCCCGATGCGCGCCAGTTCGTCGACCGCGGCGCGGGTCACGTCGCCGACCTTTACGACTCCACCATCCCTGCCGCGGTCCGTACCCGCGAGTTCCTTCGCCACGTGCTCGCCGGGCAGCGTTCGAGCGATTGAGGCCGATCCGGCCCTGTGCGTAGAATCGAACCGAGGAGCGCGGACCGCTTCTGAATGCTTTGACCAAGGTTCTCGAGGAAAAGGAGCGGGTTGTCGTGCGCTTCGCCGGCGACTCCGGCGATGGCATACAGCTCGCCGGCAACCGCTTCGCCGCAGCGACCGCGCTGATCGGCAACGACCTGGTGACGCTGCCCGACTTCCCGGCCGAGATCCGGGCACCCGCGGGCACCCTGGCCGGGGTCTCGGCCTTTCAGATCCATTTCGCCTCGCGCGACATCCTGACCCCGGGCGGCCGGCCCAACGCGCTCGTCGCGATGAACCCGGCGGCCTTGAAGATGAACCTCCCCGAGCTGGAGCGGGGCGGCATCCTGATCCTCAACGAGGATGGCTTCACCAAGACCACCCTGCGAAAGGCGGAGTACGACTCGAACCCGCTCGAGGACGGAACCCTCGACGACTACCAGGTGTTCCGCGTCCCGATGACTTCGATGACCGTTCGCGCCACTGATGGCATCGACGAAATCAGCGCCCGCGACGCGGCACGGTCGAAGAACTTCTTCGCCCTCGGCCTGGTCTCCTGGATGTACAGCCGGCCGGTTGACGTCACGACTAGCTGGATCGAGCAGAAGTTCGCCTCCACGCCCCCGGTGATGGAGGCGAACCTGGCCGCCTTCCGGGCCGGCCACAACTTCGGCGAGACCGCCGAGCTGTTGCAGGTCCACTACGAGGTCAAGCCCGCGCCCGCCCTGCCCGGCACCTACCGCGGAGTCAATGGGACCGAGGCGACCGCCCTGGGGTTGATCGCGGCGAGCGTACGCAGCGGCCTGCCACTGTTCCTCGCCGGCTACCCGATCACGCCGGCCTCGGAGCTCCTCCACGAGCTCTCGCGGCACAAGCGGTTCGGTGTCCGGACCGTGCAGGCAGAGGATGAGATCGCCGCCTCGAACATGGCGCTGGGTGCCTCGTTCGGCGGCCATCTCGGGGTCACTGTCACCAGCGGTCCCGGCATGGACCTGATGGCGGAGACGATCGGGCTCGCTGTCGCCCTGGAATTGCCGCTGCTCGTGATCGACACCCAGCGGGCGGGACCCTCGACCGGCATGCCCACCAAGACCGAGGCCGCGGACCTGCTGATGGCGATCCACGGTCGCCACGGCGAGTCGCCCCTGCCGGTGGTCGCCGCCGCGACCCCAGCCGAGTGCTTCGAAGCGGTGTTCGAGTCGGTGCGGCTTGCAGTTCGCTACCGCACGCCGGTGATCATGCTCTCCGACACCTTTCTGGCCAACTCATCCGAACCATGGTCCCTGCCCGAGGCGGCCGGTCTGCCGCAGATCGACCCGGGCTTTGCCACCCGGCCCAATCGGGGCGACGAGTTCTGGCCGTACGTGCGCGACGAGAGGCTGGCCCGCCCCTGGGCGCTGCCCGGGACCAAGGGCCTTCAGCACGTGGTCGGCGGCCTCGAGAAGGAGGACGAGACCGGCCATATCAGCTACGAGGCCGGGAATCACGCCCGCATGACCCGCCTGCGGGCCGAGAAGGTGGCCGGGATTGCGTCCGACGTCGGAGAGCTGCCGGTCGATGACCCCGACGGCGCGCCGCTCCTGGTGCTCGGCTGGGGATCGACCTACGGTGCGATCACCGGGGCTGTGAGGCGGGTGCGCCGTCGTGGCAAGAAGGTCGCGGCGGCTCACCTGCACCACCTGAATCCGCTGCCCTCGAACACCGGCGAGGTGGTTCGCTCGTACCCCAAGGTCCTCATTCCCGAAGCCAACACCGGACAGCTCACGAAGATCATTCGCGCCGAGTTCCTGGTCGACGTGCACAGCTTCACGAAGGTCGAGGGGCTGCCGATCTTCGCCGAGGAGCTCGACGAGGCGATCGTGGAGAGGCTATGAGCGAGCCGTCCGGAAACGGCTCAGCGGGCAACGGCGCCGCAACGCTGACCAAGAAGGACTTCGCCTCCGATCAGGAGACGCGCTGGTGCCCCGGCTGCGGCGACTACGCGATCCTGGCCACGGTCCAGCAGTTCCTCCCCGAGCTGGGGCTCCCGCCAGAGCGGATCGTCTGGGTGGCAGGCATCGGCTGCGCGGGCCGCTTCGCCTACTACATGAACACCTATGGCGTGCACGGGATCCACGGCCGCGCCCCCGCGCTGGCGACCGGCTTGGCGCTTGCCCGTCCGGACCTCTCGATCTGGGTCGTCACCGGCGACGGGGACGCCCTGTCGATCGGAGGCAACCACCTGATCCACGCGCTGCGGCGGAATGTGCCGATCAAGATCCTCCTGTTCAACAACCAGATCTACGGGCTCACCAAGGGCCAGTACTCACCCACCAGCGAGGAGGGCAAGGTCACGAAGTCGACACCCTTCGGCTCCCTGGACCACCCCTTCAACCCGATCGCGCTCGCGTTGGGCGCCGAGGCCAGCTTCGCCGCGCGCACCGTCGACACGGACCGCGAGCATCAGGCCGATGTGCTGCGCGCTGCGAGCGAGCACCCGGGCTCGGCCTTCATCGAGATCTACCAGAACTGCAACGTGTTCAACGACGGCGCCTTCGACGCGGTCCGCGGCAAGGGCAAGCAGGCGAACCAGATCCGCCTGGAGCACGGGAAGCCGATCCGCTTCGGCGCCGACGGGGAGCGCGGGGTGGTACGCGCAACCGACGGGCGCTTGGCGATCCAGGACGTCGGCGAGGTCGGCGCCGAGGCGCTGCTGGTCCACGACGCCCACGACCCGAACCCAAGCCTCGCGTTCTCGCTCGCCCATCTCAGCCAGCGACCGAACGGCCCGACCCCGATCGGCGTCTTCCGCGCCTTCGAGCGGCCGGTCTACGGCGGGGGGACGACCAAGGAGCTCGAGGCCGCCCGCGAGGCCGTGGGCACGGACGAGCTGGACTCACTGTTTGGCTCCGGCGACACCTGGACCGTCGAGTAGCCGCCCACCAGTTCGCTCGGCTTGTCGCCTGGCCGGCGGGTAGGGTTCGCTCGCGTGTACGACTGGCTCCTGTTCCTGCACGTGCTGTCGGCGTTCGCCCTGGTGGGCACGGTGGTCATCTTCAGCGCCTTCGCCTTTGGGGTGACGGTCGACTCGCGCCTCGTGGTGGTCGGAAACGCGCTCTGGAACGTGGGCGGGCTGGGCACCCTGGTGCTCGGGATCTGGCTCGCCCTCTACATCGACGGCTACGAGATCTGGGACGGCTGGATCATCAGCGCGATCGCGCTCTGGGCGATCGGTACGGAGCTGGGGAGGCGGGCCCAGCTCGGCTACACGCCCGCAGCCGGGGCAGCCGTTGGCGCCCCGCCGGCCGCCCTCATGCACTGGCTGCGCTCGCTGGTCATCCTGGCCCTGCTCGTGGTGATGATCTACAAGCCGGGAGCGTGAGCCGTGCTTGCGGCTGAGCTCGCTCGGGGCATCCGTCCTGACAGCTGGGAATTCCCGCTCCTCCTTCACGTTCTGGGGGCGATGGTGCTGGTGGGCGCGCTCGTCCTCGCCGGCTCGGCGCTGGCTTTTTCCCGGCGTGACGGCAGCGCCTCGCTGGTCCGCCTCGGGTATCTGTCCCTGGCGCTCGGAGCCCTGCCGGGCTGGATCGTCATGCGCGCCGCCGCCGAGTGGGTCGCCGACAAGGAGGGCCTCACCGGCGACCAGCTCCCTTCCTGGGTCAACATTGGCTACAGCATCGCCGACCCCGGCCTCTTGGTGCTACTGGTTTCGACGGTGCTCGCCGGGTTCTCCGTGCGCCGGTCCAGCCGCGCGGAGGGCCCGTCCGGCGACCGTCTCGGCGAGGTCTCTGCCATTCTCGTCTCGCTGCTCTTGGTCGCCTACCTCGTGACGATCTGGGCGATGACCACCAAGCCGGTCTGAGGACTAGGATCGGGGACGTGTCCGGTTGGTTCGTCGTCAACGTGGCGGACGCTAAGGCCATGCGTCACCACCAAGCCGGCTCATATGTGCGCTTCGAGGACCCCGAGGACCTCTTTCCGGACTACGGCATCAACATCCACCTGCTGGAGCCGGGAGAACCGAACGGGAAGTATCACGCCGAGAGCGTGCAGGAGGACTTCCTGGTGCTGTCAGGTGAGTGCATCGGGATCATCGACGGCGAGGAGCGTCGCCTCCGGGCCTGGGACTTCGTCCACTGTCCCGCCGGCACCGAGCACATCTTCGTGGGCGCGGGCTCCGGCCCGTGCGCGATCCTGATGGTCGGCGCGCGTCGTCCAGAGGCGACGATCCACTACCCGGTCAACGAGTTGGCCGCGCGCTACGGCGCCTCGGTCGTCAGGCCGACTTCTGTGCCCGCGGAGGCCTACGCCGACTGGAACTCGGAGCTGACGCCGACGCGGCTCCCCTGGCCGCCGGCCTAGGTCTCTTCTGCCTCCCCAGGATCCGCCGGCTGGGGCTTATCGGGCACCAACTCGACAACCCGCCCGGTCATCTCGAGACAGTGCGGGCATGGCCGGGGCATCACCGACCCCTCCACCGGAGTGGCGGCCTCCCCGCAAGATGGACACACGTAAACAGCCACGGATTCCTTTCCGGTTGTCGCTACACAGCCAGCAAACGCAGCGACTCCCCCCTTACTGCGCTCGGCAGTGTACGCGCAATGCGCGGCAGCAAGGGATTCAAGGCCACGCGAGTTGCGGGAACTTTGCAACGGCGCCAAGCCGGCGCGGCCGAGCCGTGCGCTCGCCACCGGATGGGATACTCAACGGGCGTGAGAACCAGCGTCACGCCAGCCCGGCGCTCCGCCGAGATCCGGGCGGCGCTCGGCCGGCTGCTGGGGCCGGACGCCGTGGGCCCGCCCACGGCGTCCTACCTCACGGACGCGACGGAGCACCGCGGCGTGAAGGGCAGTGCTGACGCGGTGGCCCTGCCGGCGAGCACTCAGGAGGTCGCAAGCGCCGTCGCCTGGTGCTACGAGCACGGGGTGGCGATCGTGCCGCGCGGCGGCGGCACGGGCTTTGCCGCCGGAGCCGTGCCTGACGGGGGCGTGGTGGTCAGCCTCGAGCGGATGACGCGAGTCCGAGCCTTCGACCCGCTGCTGTGGCGGATCTGCGTCGAGGCGGGCCTGAGCACGGGTGAGGTCCGCCGGCTGGCACGCGAGAACGGCCTCCTCTTCCCACCCGATCCGGGCGCCGCCGAGCAGTCACAGATCGGCGGCAACATCGCCACCAACGCGGGCGGCCCACACGCATTCAAGTACGGAGCCACGGGCGCCTGGGTGACCGGGCTGGAGGCGGTGGTCCCGCCGGGCGAGATCATCGAGCTAGGGGGCGCGATCCGCAAAGACGTGGCCGGGTACGACCTGAAGGGCCTCCTGATCGGCTCGGAGGGAACCCTCGGAGTGATCACGGCCGCCTGGCTCAAGCTCCTGCCCGCACCTGAGGCGACCTTGCCCGTGGTCGGCTTTTTCGCCGGCGCCGAGGCCGGTTGCCGTGCGATCGAGGGGGTGCTGGGCGCCGGTCTGGCGGTTGCCGCGCTCGAGTACCTGGACGCCGGCGCGCTGGCTGCGGCGGGAGCCACCTTCCCCGGCGGGATCCCGGCGGAGGCCGCCTTCATGGTGCTCGGTGAGGCCGACGGCTCCAAGGCCGAGGCCGAGGGTCTCCAGCGCGAGCTGGTCGAGGCCCTGGGCGTCGACGCGCTCGACGTCCGAGCGCCCGAGCCGCGACACGAGGTGGAGGAGCTGTGGCGCTGGCGCGACGGCGTTTCGATTGCGGTCGAGGGGCGGCGCGGGGGGAAGGTGAGCGAGGACATCGTGGTACCTCTCGACCGCCTCCGGGAGGCGGTCGAGGAGACCACGGCGATCGGGGAACGCCACCGTCTGGAGGCTTGCAGCTGGGGCCACGCCGGCGACGGAAACCTGCACTCCACCTTCCTGGTGGCGCCCGACGACGGCGCCCAGCTGGAGCGGGCGCGCGCCGCGGCGGAGGAGCTCTTCGAGCTCGCCGTGCGGCTGGGCGGATCGATCTCGGGTGAGCACGGCATCGGTTGGCTGAAGCGGGGCCAGCTGTGCCGCCAGTGGGCGCCGCGGGCGCTCGAGCTGCACGACGCCGTGAAGCGGGCCTTCGACCCCAAGGGCCTTCTGAACCCCGGAAAGAAGGCCGCAGCGATCTAGCGGACGCGCCGTCTAGCTCGGGCCGGATTCAACCGGGTGCCCGCCGCGCTGCCAGGTGTCCACGCCGCCGTGGCCGACATGGATCACGGAGTCGCGGCCCGCACGCTGCAGAATCGAAGCCGCCAGCCCGCTCCGCTTGCCGCCGCTGCAGACAGCGGCGATCGTCTGGTCGGCCGGCAGCTCGCCGAGGCGGTCGAGCAGCCGGCCGTAGGGGATGTGAACCGAGCCCGGGATGTGGGCCGCGGCGAACTCGTCGTCGTCGCGCACGTCGAGCACCACGATCGCCCGATCGCTCCCCAGTCGCTCGGCCAGGCCGTCGGGGTCGATCAGCTCGATACGTCGCACCGGCCGCTCCTCGGAGCGCCAAGCGGTCATGCCGCCCTCCAGGAAGCCCCGAACGCGAAGGCCCACGGAAGCCAGGAGCTCCGCCGCCTCGAGCTCGTAGCCGTCGGAGGCGGCGACCACGATCAGCTCGGCATCCCCGGGGACGACCCGGCCCACCTTGGTGGCGAAGCCCGTGTCGTACGCGGAAGCGCTGATCGCCCCGGGGATGTGGGCCTCGTCGAACTGCTCGTTGGTCCTGGCGTCGATCAGGATCGCCCCCGCCTCGATCGCCACCTCCACCCCTCGCGGGGTCAGCGGCGCAGGCGTCCCCAGCTCCTCGACCAGAGCTCCGCGGTTCAACGCCACGATGTGCTCGACGTGGGGCGGGCGGTCGCCGAGCTCGCTCAGCGTGGCGTCGGTGAAGGATTCCTTGGTCGACGCGCGGAGTGCGGGGTTGTGTTGGCGCTCGAAGCCGATCGTCGAAGAGGTCTTCTTGTCGATCGCCGAGCTCCCGCACATCGAGCCGCCCAGGTGGCCGGGCCAGACCTCGACGTCGTCGTCCAGGACGAGCAGTCGATTGTGGAGCGAGTCGAAGATGCCCGCGGCGCCGTCGCGTGGCTCGATGGCCAGATCCGGGCGCGCGACGTCGCCGACGAACAGGGAGTCGCCGGTCAGGACCGCCCAGACATCGCCGCCGCGAGCGGCGTCGCGCAGCACGAACGAGGTGTGCTCCGGGCGGTGCCCCGGAGTGTGCACCGCCTCGATCTCCAGGTTGCCGATGCGAAGCTTCCAGCCGTCCGTAAACGGCTCGTGCGGGTACTCGGCCTCGGCGAGCTCGTGGATGTGGATGGTCGCCCCTGTGGCTCTCGCCAGGCGGCCGTGCCCGGAGACGTGATCCGCGTGATTGTGGGTCTCGAGCACGTGCTCGATCCGAACCCCGTGGAGGCGGCTCAGCCGCACGTACGGGTCAATGTCCCACTGGGGATCGACCACCGCGGCGACGCCCGCGTCGCCGACCAGGTAGGAGCCGCAGGCGAGGTCCTCGTGAATGATCTGGCGAAAGAGCATCAGCCTCGACTCTAGACACCCATTGGAGACACCGAAACATGTGACATCGTTTGGTGTAATCTTCCTCGCCAGCACCTCACCCGAAGCCCACTCCCACCCAAGGAGAGCACATGGAAGCCGCCACTCCGAAGCAATCAGCCCCCGATGCAGAGCAGGCCGCCGCCGCCGTCAACGGCAACAGAGAGCCCGACGACGCCCCGGCGTTCAGCCTCGAGCTGAGCGACGACCAGCGGGAGATCCGCGACTGGGTGCACGGCTTCGCCGAGCAGGTCGTCCGTCCTGCGGCCGCCGAGTGGGACGAGCGGGAAGAGACACCTTGGCCGATCATCCAGGAGGCCGCGAAGATCGGGCTCTACGGCTTCGAGGCGCTCGCGCAGTTTTGGTCGGACCCCACCGGGTTACAGCTTCCGATCGCCAATGAGGAGCTCTTCTGGGGCGACGCCGGAATCGGCCTCTCGATCATGGGCACAACCCTGGCGGTGGCCGGGATCTACGCCTCCGGGACGCCCGATCAGCTGCTCGAGTGGGTGCCACAGTGCTACGGGACAGCCGACGATCCCAAGGTCGGCGCCTTCTGCTCCTCGGAGCCCGACGCCGGGTCCGACGTCTCGGCGATCCGTACCTCGGCGCGGTACGACCAGGCCAAGGACGAGTGGATCCTCAACGGCCAGAAGGCGTGGGCGACCAACGGCGGGATCGCAGACGTCCACGTCGTGATCGCCAGCATCGACCGCGAGCTCGGCTCGCGTGGGCACGCCGCCTTCGTCATCCCCCCGGGGACGGAAGGGCTGGAGCAGGGAGCCAAGGTGAAGAAGCACGGCCTGCGCGCCTCCCACACGGCCGACGTCCACTTGGACGATTGCCGAGTGCCGGGCGCGTGCCTGCTCGGTGGGAAGGAGAAGCTCGAGGAGCGCCTCGCCCGTGCGCGCGAGGGCAAGGGATCCCGCGGTCAGGCGGCGATGCGGACGTTCGAGGTCTCCCGGCCGACGGTCGGCGCCCAAGCCCTCGGAATCGCGCGCGCTGCCTATGAGTACGCGCTCGAGTACGCCAAGCAGCGGGTCCAATTCGGGCGTCCGATCATCGAGAACCAGGCGATCGCCTTCACGCTAGCCGACATGAAGATGGAGATCGACGCGGCCCGCCTGCTGGTCTGGCGCGCCGCGTGGATGGGACGCATCGGCAAGGACTTCGAGGCCGCCGAGGGCTCCATGTCGAAGCTGAAGGCAGGCGAGGTGGCCGTCTGGGCCACGGAGCGCGCGATCCAGATCCTCGGCGGAAATGGCTACACCCGCGAGTACCCGGTGGAGCGGATGCACCGCGACGCCAAGATCTACACGATCTTCGAGGGCACGTCGGAAATTCAGCGACTGGTGATCTCCCGAGCGATCTCGGGAGCGCGGATCCAATGAGAGAGGAGCACAAGTGAGCGACGCGCAGGACGCAACCGTCGGGACCGATTTCGCATCGGTTGATCCCGAGCAGGTGGCGGGGACGATCTCGTCCGCCACCGACGAGCAGCTTCGCGAGGCCCTGAGCGGCCCGCAGCGCGAGGCGATCCTCGGCGAGGTCTTCCGGCGCATGGAGCAGCACTTCAAGCCCGGCAGCGCAACCGGAGTGGACGCGGTGATCCACTGGAAGATCACCGGCCGCCCTGACGGCGCGATCGATCACTACGAGGTCGTGATGAAAAACGGAACCTGCACCGCGCGCAAGGACCCCCAGCAGGAGCCGCGCGTCACCCTGGCCTTGGACGGGGTCGACTTCATGCGACTGGTGACCGGCAACGCCGCCGGCCCGACGCTGTTCATGAGCGGCAAGCTCAAGATCGAGGGCGATCTGATGTTCTCCGCCCAGATCCAGTCGATGTTCACCATCCCCGGCTGAGTCCCCGACCAGGTAGGGTGTACGTGCGTTGGTACGCCCAGCCCGGGCCACTGCGCCAGGCGCTCGGTCGGACCAAGGAGATACGTGGCGACGGCGACCGACAACGAACTCATTCAGCCGGTCGCCAACGAAACGGCTGACCGCATCATCACCGGTCTGGTCACGGCGATCCCCTTCCTGCTGCTGAGCGTCGCCGCCTGGCAGGTGTGGAACGAGGCGCTCGCGTGGCGCGACCTGGCGATCTTCGGCGCTGTCTACGTGGTCACGGGCCTCGGGGTCACGGTCGGCTTCCATCGACTGCTCACCCACCGCAGCTTCAAGACCAGCCCCGCCCTACGCGGGATATTTGCGGCCCTGGGATCGGCGGCGATCGAGGGGCCGGTGATCTCCTGGGTCGCCGACCACCGCAAGCACCACACCTTCTCCGATGAGCAGGGGGACCCGCACAGCCCCCACGTCGGGCACGGCGGCGGTTGGAGCGGCACGCTGCGCGGGTTGTTCCATGCTCACATGGGCTGGCTGTTCATCCACACCGAACGCGGGGCGAAGCGGCGCTTCGCGCGCGACCTACTCGACGACCCGGTGATCAGCTTCGTTGACAGGACATTCATCCTCTGGGCCGTGCTCGGGTTGGCGGTTCCCTTCGCGCTGGGCTATGCAATCGGCGGGACCCTGGTGGCCGGACTCACCGGCCTGCTCTGGGGCGGCGCGGTCCGGGTGTTCCTGCTGCATCACGTCACCTACAGCATCAACTCGGTCTGCCACGTCTTCGGGCGGCGCCGGTTCGCGACCGATGACCAGTCACGAAACGTCCTCTGGCTCGCTCTCCCCACCTTTGGCGAGGCCTGGCACAACAACCACCACGCATTTCCGACCTCCGCGATCCACGGGCTGCGCCGCTGGGAGCTCGATCCCTCCGCGGCGGTGATCTGGTCGCTCGAGCGGCTCGGCCTCGCCTGGGACGTGGTCCGGATCAGCCCCGAGCGCCAGGCGGCCAAGACCGCCGCGTAGGCTGCCCCGGTGCACAGCGACGGGTCCCGTGGCGCGGTCGTGGTCACCGGAAGCTCGACCGGGATCGGGCGGGCCTGCGTCCTGCACCTGGATCGCTTGGGCTTCAGGGTCTTCGGCGGCGTGAGGAGGAGGGAGGACGCCGAGAGTCTCCGCGCCGAGGCCTCGGAGCGATTCGAGCCGCTGATCCTGGACGTCACGGATCCGGACCAGATCCGCGAGGCTGCCGAGCGGGTTACCCAGGGGACGGAGCCCCGTCTCGCCGGTCTCGTCAACAACGCCGGGATTGGGGTGGGGGGGCCGCTGGAGCTCCTGCCGGTGGACGACTTCCGCCACCAGATCGAGGTGAACCTCATCGGCCAGGTTGCGGTCAGCAAGGCCTTCATCCCGGCGCTGCGGAGAGCGCGCGGGCGGATCGTCTTCATCAGCTCGATCGGCGGCCGCATCGCAACACCGTTCATGTCTCCGTACCACGCCTCGAAGTTCGGGATCGAGGCGGTCGGCGACGTGCTGCGGCAGGAGCTGCGCCCCTCCGGAATCCAGGTCTCGATCGTCGAGCCCGGGTCCATCGCGACTCCGATCTGGGACAAGGGCAAGGCGACGGCCCAGGCGGTGCGGGCCGACCTGTCGGGGGAGGGCCGGGAGCTCTACGGCGACGCCCTGGCGCGGGCGGAGGAGCGGCTGGAGCAAACGTCCCGGCGTGGCGCTTCGCCCGAGAAGGTCGCCAGGGTCGTTGCCGACGCCCTGACCGCGTCGAGGCCCCGGACGCGCTATCTGGTGGGTGGCGACGCCCGAGTGACGGCCGCCCTGGCCAAGCTGGTTCCCGATCGCCTTCGCGATCGCCTCATAGCCCGAGCCAGCGGCCTCGGATAAACGTCCAGGTTGGCGTGGCGTGGGGTGTAAAGGGGTTGGCGCCTGCTGCCGATCATCCATGTGCACATCCATCAACTGCGAGGGCCAATAGGTCCTCGCGGGGCACCTCCTCATGTCGAAGCGGGGCGCTGGGCGAGCGCCCCGCTTCACCCTTTCTTGGGGCGCTCCGTCTTGGGGCGCTCCGCGCTGATCCGGGCTCGGCGCAGGCGCACGCCGCCGAACAGGAGCGCAAGCGAGCCGCCGAGGGCGACGAAGATCCCGTAGCGCAGGTGGATGTTCGGGTGGCCTGAGATCTCAGGCTTGTCGAGCATCAGGTAGCCGACCAGCACGGCCGCCCATGCTCCCGCCGCGGCCAGCAGGGTCCCCTCGTGCAGCGGCCGCGGAAGCTCATACCCGCCCGCGCCGCGCAGGATCAGGTAGAGGGCCGCGCCCACGGTGATCAGCAGCGCGAGCTGGCCGAGCCCAAAGGAGTCGAGCCCGGTCTGCGAGAGCCCGCTGGAGAACTCGATTCCATACCAGGGGAACAGCATGCTCCCCGGCACCGCGAGCGCCCCGAGCGTCGCCAGCCTGGCCGGAGGCGGCAGCGAGCGGAAGATGTCGGTCCACGGGCGGCGGGTCAAGCGGGGCGCTCACCGGCTCCCACACGCAGCGGTGCGCTGATCCGGCGAATCAGGTCCGCCGCGAACCCGGGCTGCGAGATCGGGCCGGTTGTGCCCTCGGTCTCCACGATCCGCGCCTCTGGGATCAGCGCCTCGGTCAGCCGGCGGCGTTCCCGGGCCGGCGGCAGCCAAAGTCCGGCGACGTCCGGTGCCGCAAACACCCAGAGGCGCTCTCCCGTCTCCCGCGCTGCGCTCATGGGGTCGTCCTCCGCCCAGGCGTGGACCCGTGCGACAGCGGCCTCCTGGGGGCAGTAGGAGATCTGGAAGCTCACCCGCTCGCGCAGCTCTGCTTCGGACATCTGCGCGTTGGTCGCGGCCAGCAGGGTGCGGAGCGCGCCCCTGTAGTCGCGCTCGACCATTTCGAGAAACGCGCCCACGACCGTGTCGGAGGCGATCATCCCCTCGCTGCCCTCGAACTGTGCCCGCGCGAACGGCGCGGTGCCCAGCGCCACGACGGCAGCCACCAGGTCCGGGCGGCGGGCGGCGACGTGCGCCCCACGGTTGGCGCCATCGGCCGTGGCGATCACCACGGCCGCGCCGCCGGCCTCCTCGAGGATCGCCTCGAGGTCGTCGCAGTCCGTCTGCATGTCGTAAGGGCCGGCGTGGGTGGATCCCCCGGTGCCGCGGGCGTCCCAGACGACCACGCGGTGATCGCGGGCCAGGTCCGAGAGCAGATCCTCGTAGACGCCGGGATGCCCCGACCACCACGGAGCGAGTACGACCAGGGGGCCCTTGCCCCGTTCCTCCCAGTGGAGCTCGATTCCGCCCGGACGCTCGAGCCCGGCCACGGCTCAGGCGGTTGTGGCGCGGAGCGGCGCGGTCACCCGGCGGACGACTGCTGCCGTCAGGTCCGGTTTGCTGACGAGCCCGTCTTCGATCTCCTCCACGTGTGCGTCGGGGAAGAGCTCGCGGGAGAGCTTCATCGCTTCTCGACCTGCCGGAAACCACCCGCCGGTGGTGTTCTCCGCACAGAGCAACCAGAGCCGGTCACCGCAGGCGCGGGCGGCTTCGAGCGCGTCGTCCTCCACCCAAGCTCGCAGCCGGGCCACGGCCGTCTCCTGGGGCAGGTACTCGGCCTGGAGTCGGACCCGCTCGCGGATCTCGTCCTCGCTCATCTGCGGGTTGCCCGCCGTGACCAGGGAGCGGAGCGCGCCTCGATAGTCGGTCTCGCACATGCTCAGGAAGGCGTTTACAACGGTGTCGGAGGCAGCCATCGCCTCGGAGCCCTCCAGCCTGTCCCGCCCGGCGGGCATGCCGCCAGGGATCACCATCGCCTCGACGAGCTCCGGCTGCTCCGTGCAGACGCGGACGGCGCGGTTCACGGCGTCTCCCAGGCCGACGATCACCGCCGAAGAGCCGCTGGCTTCGATCACCGCCGCCATGTCTTGTGCCCCGGTGTCCATGTCGTAGGGGCCCGTGCGGGTAGATTCGCCGGTGCCGCGATCGTCATAGCGAATGACGCGGTGGTCGCCCGCGAGCTGGGTGGCGATCGGGTCGTAAACCGAGGGATGGAAGATGGAGTAGGGGGCAAGAACCACGAGCGGCCCCTCGCCCTGCTCACTCCAGTGGATCTCGGTCCCGTCCTCGCGCTCGATCCAGGTCACGAGCGCGATTCTCCCAGGTGGGCATGGGTAACGGATATGTTGAGCTTCGTTTCCGGCCGAGGGGAGACCACATGACCGAGACCGCCACGAGCACGGACATCATGGCCCAGGAGAACGCCGACAAGCGGCACCAGATCGTCGGCATGCTCGAAACGGCGTACTGGATGGAGATCGAGACCGTGATGAGCTACATCGCGGGCACCGTGAACCCGGACGGCGTCCGAGCCCAGGAGATCAAGGAATCACTGGAGCAGGACATCACCGAGGAGCTCGGGCACGCACAGAAGTTCGCGCACAGGATCAAGGAGCTCTACGGGGTCGTCCCCGGCTCCCAGGAGTTCCGTGCCGAGCAGTCCTACCTTCAGCCCCCCGAGCATCAGACGGACATCGTGCACGTGATCAAGGGTGTGATCGAGGCCGAGACGGGGGCGATCGAGCACTACAGCCGCATCATCGCGGAGACCGACGCGGTCGACCCGGTCACCCAGGACATGGTGATCGACATCCTCCGCGACGAGCAGGGTCACCTGCGCCTGTTCGAGGGCTTTCTGCGCGAGTACGAGGCCGAAGGCCTCGCCTAGCGCACCTCTAGGCCGGGATTAGATTGAGGGCCAGCTCGGCGAGGTGGTGGACGCCGTGGCGATCCGCCTCCTCGGCTGCCCGCTCCAGCGCTTGGCGCGCCTCCTCCGGGTTCGACTCCCGCAGCAGGCGTCCGCGCAGGTATTCGCAGCGGGCGGCATCCAGCGGCCGGCCGAGCCCCTGCCACGCCTCGCGAGCCTCCACGAGGGCGGTGCTCGCCTCCTCCGGGTCGGCCGCGACTGCCCCCCGGGCCTCGAGGCTCGCGGCCTTGCCGACCGGATAGCGCAGCCGGTCGGCTAGGCGCTCCGCCTCGTCCGCCGCTTCGCGGGCCGCTTCGAGTCGCCCGGAGACGGAGAGGTTCACCGCGCGGGAGGAGATCGCCTCGACCGACTGGGCGACCAGGCCTGCGCGCTCGCAGAGGTCGAGCGCGCGCGCCAGCTCGGTGTCGGCGTCCGTGTGATCGCCGCGCTGCCGCAGCGCCGCGCCGAGCCAGAAGAGCGATTGGAAGGCGACCTCCGAACGGCCCACCTGCTCCGCGAGCTCAGCGGCCTCCCGCAGGCCCTTCGCGGCCTCGTCGAACCGCCCAGCGCGCCAGTGGAGCATTCCCCGCATCATGTAGGGGAAGCAGAGCTTGCCCGTCAGCCCTTCGCGCTCGGCGAGCTGACCGGAGGCCTCGGCCTCCCGCTCCACCGTGTCCCAGTCGCCACCGTGGGCGGCGAGCTGTGCCAGCGCCGCGTGCAACTCGACCTTGGAAGGCAGGTCGCCCGTCTGCTCGGCGAGCTCCAGCGCCTCCTGGTAGGCCGCGCCGGCGCCCTGGTAGTCGGCCTCCGAGATCTCCAGGTGGTAGCCGAGCGTGAGCAGCGCCCGAACCGCCTCGGCGGGATCCGACTCGCGCGCCAGCTCGACCGAGCGCTCCAGGTTCTGGCGGGCGCGCTCGGAATCGCCGATGCGGCCGAAGACGCGGCCGAAGATCCCGTGTGCACGGCTCGCCGCCGCCGCCTCGCCGAGTCGCTCGGCCAAACGCAGCGCCTTCTCGGAGGCGTAGATGGCGAGCATGTTGTCGCCCGTGTGCATGTAGAGCGATGCGGCCTCCTCGTAGAGGCGCACCAGCTCGAGGCATGGGGGACCGTCCTTGAGCAGGTCTATCCCTTTCTGGTAGTGCTCGATCGAGCCCTCGCGGTCGCCCTTGTGCCAAAGGCCCGCCCCGATCTTGCGATGCAGGTCGCCGACTCTGGCCAGGTCCTCCTCGCGGCGATGGAAGTCCAGGCACTCCTCCCAGACGTCGGTCGCCTGATCCACCCGACCGAGCCGCAGGGCCACGTCGCCCAGCTTCTCGGCGATCCGGGCGCGCACCGCGGTGTCCGTTCCCGAGGAGCCGGACTGCCCGGGCAGGGAGAGGGCGGTCTCGTAGTGGCTGAGGGCCTCCTGGTTGGAGTAGAGCGAGGCGGCGGCATCCCCGGCCGCTTCGAGCGCGGACAGGGCCTTGTGGTTGATGCGCTCGAGCTCCGACGGCTCGATCTCCGCGTCGGCCCCGAGCGCCGCAGCCCTGCCGTAGTGGTCGGCGACCATCGCCACCACGCTCTCCGAACGGTCGGCGGACCGCTCCTCGATGAAGCCGCCGACCTGGGCGTGCTTCCACGCCCGCACCGACTTCGGCAGGGTCGAGTAGGCGACGTCGCGCACAAGGACGTGCTTGAACGCGTACTCGTGCTCGCCGGCGAGCCTGCTGCCGGGGCTCGGCACCACGAGGTCCTTCTCCTGGAGCGCCGCAAGCGCCTCCTGGAGGTGGATGCCCTCCTCCTCCTCGAGTCCGGCGAGCGAGCCCTCCCAGAACGTCTGCCCGACCACCGAGGCATGCTGGAGCACGCGTCGCTCGGGGGCGGACAGCGAGTCGAGGCGGGCCGCGAGCACGGCGTGAACGGTCTCCGGGAGCGTCTGCACGTCCTGCGCGCCTTCCTCCCGGATCCGGTTGACCATCTCCTCGGCGAAGAGGGGGTTGCCGGCGGAGCGCTCAGCGACCTGGGGCACCAGCTCCGTCGCGCCGTTGGACCCGGTGCCGTTCCCATCGGGGAGCAGGGCGGCGACCAGCTCACGCGTCTCGTCCTGGGACAGGGGCTCGAGCGCGATCGTCGTGGCGTTGCGCCTTCCGCCGCCCCAGCCCGGCCGGCGGTCCAGCAGCTCGTCGCGGGCCATACAGATGATCAGCGCCGGCCCGCGCACCCAGCGCGCCAGGTACTCGATCAAGTCGAGCATCCCCTCGTCGGCCCAGTGGATGTCCTCGAGCGCCATCACCAGCGGCCGCTGCCGGCTCGCCGCCTCGACCAGGGAGCGCATCGCCGAGAACAGACGGTCCCGGATCTGCTGCGGGTCCTCCAGGTCGTGCACCCCGGTGGGCATCGCATGCTCCGCTGGGGGCTCGATGCCCAGCGGGAGCGCGATCGTGGCTGCAATCCGGGCGGGCGGCTCGTCGGTCTCCGCGTCGGAGACGACCGACTCCACTCCGCTCAGGAGCTTCGCCCAGGCCACGTCGGAATCGTCGGTGTCCACGAGCTCGAACTGGTCGCGCAGGATCTCGCCGAGCGCCCAATAGGCGAGCCCGGCTCCATAGGCGGGGCAGCGCCCGACCCGGAAGGCCGACTTCTCCGGCCGCTCGCCGATCTGCGCCGCCAGCTCGCGGAGAAGGCGCGACTTGCCGACCCCGGCCTGGCCGATCACCGTGACCAGGTGTGGCTGGCTCTCGCGCACCACCCGCTCGAACAAGGACGTGAGCAGCGCGGACTCGTCCTCACGGCCGATCAGGGGCGCGCCGCTGCGAGCGCCTCGGGTGGCCGGCCCGGGGATCAGGAGGCGGACGGCCTCCCATGCAGGCACCGGCTCGGACTTGCCCTTCAGGGCCAGCGGCTCCAGCTCGGAGTACTCGATCGCGCCGCGGGTCAGGCGGTGGGTGATCGCGCCGACGGTCACGCTTCCCGGTCTCGCCGCCGCCTGGAGCCTGGAGGCGACGTTCACGGCGTCGCCCATGACCGTATAGCCGTCCCCGACCTGACCAGCCAGCACCTCGCCGGAGTTGATCCCGACCCTCAGCGAGAAGCTGACCCCGGATTCTCCCGCTAGATCGCGGTTGATCTCGTCCATCGCCGCCTGCATGGCCAGGCCCACCCGCACGGCGCGCTCCGGGTCGTCCTCGTGGGACACGGGGGCCCCGAAGACCGCCATCACGTTGTCGCCGATGTACTTGTCCACGGTGCCGCCGTAGCGGACGACCTCCTCTCCGAGCCGTCGCAGGGCCCGGTCGACGATCGACTTCACGGCCTCGGGGTCCATGCGCTCGGCGATCGCCGTGTAGCCGTGGAGGTCGGCGAACAGCACCGTTGCCTTGCGGCGCTCCTCTGGCAGGGCGCCGGCCCCGGGCGAGCCCCACGCCGGCGCGCCGACGCCCGGGAGCTGGCCGCCGAACAGTCCGCCGCGCTGAGCGGCAGGGGGCGCCTGGGCCGTTACGCCGGGAGGGGAGGGGGGCTGCGGCGTCGTCCCGGGCGGAGGTGCCACCACGCCTGATCCGCCTGCCCCAAGCGCGGTCCCGCACTCGATGCAGAACTTCGCGCCGGCCGGGTTCTCGGTACCGCAGGAAGGACAGCTCGGGGACAGCGTCGCCCCGCACGACATGCAGAAGCGAGCCCGCTCGGGGTTTTCCGTGCCGCAGCTCGGACAAGCTCCTCCGGCCACGTGACGAACGATACGGATTCGCGCGAGGCCCTATGTGAGATCCGTCACTCGTCCAGCCCGTCAGTGGGGTCCGCTACCCTGGCGCGTCCGACACGTGCCCAACCAAGAAGGAGCCTCGCATTGACCCCCATCCGAGCCCGCGCCGCGATTCTGGCGCTCGTCTTCGTCCTTCCTGCCGCCGTGGCGGGGTGCGGCGGCGACGGAGGTGGTGACGGTGGTAGCGAGGACCCAAGCCAGGTCCTCGAGCAGACCTTCAACAACCAGACCGACGTCACGAGCGGTCAGCTCGACATCAGCGTCGACGGCTCAGCTGAGGGGGATCAGTCGGGCGACCTGACGGCGACGATCCAAGGGCCGTTTCAGACCGACGCAAACGACCCAACGGCGTTTCCGCAGCTCGATCTGAGCGCTCAGATCAGCGCCTCCGGGCAAGGCCAGAGCTTCGACTTCGACGGCGGCGTGGTCACCACGAACGACAATGCCTTCGTCGAGTACCAGGGACAGGCCTATGAGGTCGGCTCGGCGATCTTCCAGCGGTTCCAGGATGCCTACGAGAAGTCGGTGCGGCAGAGCGAGGCGCAGGGGGGCAGCCAGGACGCCTCGTCGATCTTCGAGCGGCTCGGGGTCGATCCCCAGACCTGGCTGACCAATCTCTCGAACGAGGGTGACGAGGACGTCGAGGGGACCGACACGATCCACATCCACGGCGACGCAGATGTCGACCAGATCGCCTCGGACTTCGCGAAGATCGCCCAGCGGGTGCCCGGGGGCAGCGCGCCCAACCTCGACCAGGCCCAGCTCGACCAGGTGAAGGACTCCATCACGGAGGCGAGCCTCGACGTGTACTCGGGCAAGGACGATCACATCCTGCGCAAGCTTTCGCTGGCGCTCGTCGTCGAGCCCAGCAGTGATTCGGCCACCGTGAGCAAGGTCGACATCAACCTCTCCGTCACGCTGAGCGACGTCAACGAGTCCCAGACCATCAGCGCGCCGTCCGACGCCCAGCCGATCACGGGCCTGATTCGCCAACTCGGGCTCAGCGGCCTCGGCTCGATCGGTTCCTCCGGTGGGACGAGCGGCGGAGTGGGCGGTGGTGGCGGCCCGACCCCGGACTACTTGAACTGCATCCAGGACGCCACCACCTCAGCGGAGGTCCAAAAATGCGCGGCGGAGCTCCAGTAATAAACCGCCGCCTCCTCCGGAATCAATCCGCCGGAAGCCTCGGCCTTCGGCCTACGTTTCCGGCGGGCTAAGGCCCCGACCTGACCCGGCAGGTCCGCACGTAGCTACCGCGACTGCGTCGCTAGCCCAGGCCGTCTAGCGTCTACCCCAAAGTTGTGGCGGTACAGCTCGTCAACGCGGCTGAGCTCCTCGTCGGTCAGCTCAGGCACGTCCGTCGCGGCGGTGTACTCCTGTAGCTCGGCCCGGTTGGTGATGGTCGGGATCACCACCGTCATCTGAGGCTGGGCGAGGATGAACCGGAGCGCGGCCTGGGCCATGGTGCGCCCCGTCTCCGGGCCGCAGAGAAAGCGAATCCGCTCGATCTTCTCGAGGCCTTCGACAAGCCACTCACGCGGCCGGTGGCGGCGGTGGTCGCCGGGACCGAAGGTGGTCTCCAAGGTCAGGTTGTCGTCAAGCAGTCCCGACGAGGTCGGGACCCGCGCGATCACGCCGACGTCGTGGTCGACGGCGGCCTCGAGGAAGTCCCGCCCGGGGTCCTGCTCGAGCAGGTTGTAGACAGTCTGCACGGAGGCGATTCGGCGACTGGAGATCGCTCGCAGGCCCTCGTCGCGCCAGCCGATCGCGGGGCCGAGCGCGACGCCGTACTGGGCGATCTTGCCCTCGGCCCGCAGCTCGTCGAGGGTCGCGAAGCACTCGTCCGAATCGATCGCCTCGAGACGGGGGTTGTGGAGCTGGTAGAGGTCGAGATGGTCGGTGCCCAGCCGCGTGAGACTCGCCTCCAGGGCTTGGCGGACGAAGGGTCCGTCCCAGCGCTGTGGCCGCTCGCCCTCGGAGTGCTCTCTGCGATTGGAGTCGAGCACGTATCCAAACTTGGACGAGAGCTGGATCCGGTCGCGATGCGGGCGGAGAACCCTGCCGACGAGCTCCTCGTTGGCGCCCTGCCCATACGCATCGCCGGTCTCGAAGAAGGTGACTCCCAGGTCGAGCGCCTCGAGCAACAGGCGCTCGCCCGACTCCTCGCTCACCTCGCCCCACCAGGTCGAGCCGAGGGCCCAGGTGCCGAAGCCGATCTCCGATGCCTCGAGGTCGGTGTCGCCGAAGCGGCGCGTCCTCACGCGGCGGAGTCTAGTGGCCGCTTTGGCCTCGCCGTCGGGGATTTCGCCGACCACTGGACCACATAGGCTCCTTTCCGGTCGATGGCGAACGGTGGAGCAAGCGACGCGCGCGGCCTGGGCTTCCTGCTCACCGCGCAGGGGTGGCCGTACCTGCTGGTTCCGTTCATTGCGGTCGCGATCGCGCTGGACCTTGCGAATGCCTCGGCGACGGCGATCTTCATCACCGCGGCGCTGGGGATCATCCCGACCGCGGCGCTCATGGGCCTCGCCACCGAGGAGCTCGCGACGCGCTCCGGCCCCGGGATCGGGGGCCTCCTGAACGTCACCTTCGGCAATGCTCCCGAGCTGATCATCGCCCTGTTCGCGCTTGGCGAGGGCCTTCAGGAGGTCGTCAAGGCCTCGATCGTCGGATCGATCATCGGCAACATCCTGCTGGTGCTCGGAGCGGCGATGTTCGTCGGGGGGATTGGACGCGACCGGCAGCACTTCAACGCCACCGCCGCCAACGTCCAGTCGCTGATGCTGTTCCTCGCCGTGGCGGCGCTGGCCATGCCGGCGATCTTCGAGCTGGTCGAGGGCCAGGGCTTGCCCTCCGTCAACGCCGAGCGGGTGGACTACGGCTCCACGGTCGAGCATCTCTCCTTCGCGGTCGCTGTAGTGCTCGCCGCCACCTACCTCGCCGGGCTCTTGTTCTCGCTCAGGACCCACCGCGACATCTTCAATCCGCCCGAGGGTCCGCGCGAGGAGCCCGCCTTCGGCTGGTCCGCGCGCCGCTCGATCCTGATGCTTGCCGTGGCGGGGATTTTCGTGGGGGTGATGTCCGAGGTGCTCGTGGGGTCGATCTCGGAAGCATCCGAGTCGGTGGGGCTGAGCGAGTTCTTCATCGGGGTGATCGTGATCGCGATCGTCGGCAACGCGGCCGAGCACTGGGTCGCGGTGTTGGTCGCGCACAAGAACAAGATGAACCTGGCGGTGAACATCGCGATCGGCTCGAGCGCTCAGGTGGCGCTGTTCGTGGCCCCGATCCTGGTCTTCGTCTCGTTCATCCTCGGCCCGGAGCCGATGGCGCTCGTCTTCAACGGATTCGAGCTGGGCGCGGTGATCCTGGCGGTGCTGATCGCCAACTACGTCACGCACGAGGGGGAGTCGACCTGGTTCGAGGGAGTGCAGCTGCTCGCTGTGTACGTGATCCTCGCTCTCGCCTTCGGGTTCGCTTAGAGACGCGCGCGAATGGGAACGGCGATCCTCCTGCTGGCGAGCTTCGCGGTGATCCTCGCCGGCGCCCTGCTGTTCACCAACGCCGTCGAGTGGGCAGGCCAACGGCTGGCTCTCGGGCAGGGAGCCGTGGGAAGCCTGCTGGCCGCGGTTGGAACCGCGATGCCGGAGACGCTGATCCCCATCGTTGCGGTGCTCGAAGGAGAGTCGGGCGCCCACGATGTCGCGGTTGGCGCGATCATCGGGGCGCCGTTCCTGCTCGCGACGATCGCGATGGCGCTCGTCGGCCTTGCCGCCCTCGGCTATCGGCGGCGCCGCCCGCAGGGATTGCGACTCGCCGCTCACGCCCCGACGCTCGAGCGAGACCTGCTCGTCTTCCTGTGCTTCTTCGGCCTTGCCACGGTGCTCGGGCTGGGCGCGCCCGAGGGGGTGCGGATCGTGCTCGCGGCCGCCTTCCTGAGCGCCTACGTGCTCTACGTCAGAACGACGCTGCGGGCCGGCGGCGAGGTCGAGGCCCCCGAGGCGATCCGTCCCCTGACCCTGGCTCGGGACCCGGGCCTCGAGCCGACGGGGAGGACGATCGCGATCCAGCTCCTGGTCGGCCTGGGCGCGATGTTGGGGGGCGCCCACATGTTCGTGCAGGAGGTGATCGAGGCGGCAGAATCGCTCGGGGTGGAGGCGCTCGTCCTCTCGCTCGTCCTGGCCCCACTCGCCACCGAGCTGCCCGAGAAGGCGAACAGCTTCTTCTGGGTCCGCGAGGGGAAGGACAGCCTGGCGCTCGGGAACATCACCGGCGCGATGGTCTTCCAGTCCACGATCCCGGTGGCGTTCGGCCTGACGTTCACCGGCTGGGACCTGGACGACTTCGCGCTCGTCTCGGCTGTCCTCGGGCTCGCGGGCGGGGCGCTCGCCTACTGGGCGCTACGGCTTCAGGGGCGGTTCAATCTGGCGGCGATCGTCGGCTGGGGAGCGCTGTACGGGGTCTTCCCGCTCTACGTCGTTCTGTCCTGAGCGTCGCCTGCTAGCTCGAGGGCCAGAATTCCTCGGTCTGCTCCGTACGGGCGTCCGGGTCCCGGGTCGAGAAGAGGAGCAGTTGCGCGTGCTGGTCGCTGTCGTTGTGGATCGAGCGGTACGCATCGCCGCCGATCCGCACCGCGGTCTGCGGGCCGGCCTCGAAGATCTCGTCGTCGATCTTGAACGTGACCCGGCCGGCGATCACGAAGAAGACCTCCTCCTGACCGGGGTGGCGGTGGCCATAGCTGCCGCGTCCGCCGGTCCCGGGCGGCATCGTCCGCCAGCTGAACGACACCTGCTCGGTGCCGAGGGCGTCCGAGTACCAGCGCATCTCGCCGAATCCCGGGAAATCGGCCATCCAATCGATGGCTTCCTCCCGCTTGGCGACCGAGTAGCTACCCATCAATCCTCCCGTCCGGGGTCCTGGGCCTCGCCCTCCTCCTCCTCGTCATCGGTGCCGTCGCCCTGCTCGAGGGCGGTCTCCGAGACCGAGCCGGGGGTGCCGCCGTGATAGTGCGTCTGGAACTCCTCGATCGTCTCGTCGAGGCTGTCCTCGTCGACCGGGACGTCGTCGGCGATTCGCACCCAGTCAGATCCCTCGTAAGCCTCCATGTTGAAGATCTCCTGATCGATCGAGGTCGAATCGTCGACGATCACCACGATCTCGGTCTGAGGGTTGAAGTACGTGCCGGGGCGAAGCAACATCTCTTCGAGGTCGACCGAGCGGCTGTCTGTGTCCGGCGTCATGGCGCGATCCTACTGACCGAGGTTCTCGAGTTCCCGAAGCTGACGCTCGACCTCCTGATCCACGTCAAGCGGTTCCTTCCCCTGCCGCACGCGACGCTCGTTGCTGGCCACCACGAGCTGGCGCACCTCCTCGGCGAGCCCGGGGTCGGCCCCTGGGGTCTCCGGCGTCGCATCGGCCAGCAGCCGGGACAGCTCGGCCTCGACGTCGAGGACCGTCTCGCCGCGGGCGCGCTGCCGGTAGGCCTTCGCCTCCAGCATCTGGCGGATCTCGGCCTCGCGACCCTCTCCGGATCCGGCTCGGGGGCCCTCGCTCACCGGCTGCCGCAGGTCGCTGTCGAACTCCACCGCGAATGGGCCCCTGCCGATCTGCTGCAGGGCGTTCCGGGCCCCGAGCGCGAAGGTGCCGAGCGCGATCGGGATCGTCGTGAAGACGATGATCAGGATCGCGTCGCCGGTGCTCAGGCTGAGCCCGAGGGGGAGCACCCGCCAAGGGTACGAGCGGTGGGGCGCTGGCGCAACCGGCGCGACGGGTACCGGAGGAAGGGCCCGCCAATTCCGGTATTCTTCGTCCTTCAGACTGGTTGACTGACCAGTCAATCAACTAGCTGGATCGACTGGTCCCGAACGCAAAGGAGCGCCAGAGCCTTGGTTGACTTCACGCTGACCGACGAGCAGAAGGACCTGCGAGAGCTGGCCCACGACTTCTCCGAGAAGGAGATCCGGCCCGTCGCCTGGGAGTACGACCGCGACAGCACCTGGCCCCAGGAGATCGTCGAGAAGGCCTTCGAGGTGGGCCTCATGAACGTGCACATCCCGGAGGCCTACGGAGGCCCGGGCCTCGATTACCTCTCGGGGTGCCTGATCGAGGAGGAGCTGGGCTGGGGGTGCTCCGGCATCGGCACCAGCCTGATGGCCAACGGCCTCGCATCGGCCCCGCTCTTGATCGGCGCCTCCGAGGAAACCAAGCGCAAGTACCTGGGCATGCTCACGGAGGAGCCCAAGCTCGCCTCGTTCTGCCTCACCGAGCCCGACGCCGGCTCCGACGTCAGCGGCATGAAGACCCGAGCCGTAAAGCGCGGCGACAAGTACGTGATCTCGGGCTCCAAGTGCTTCATCACCAACGGCAGCCACGCCTCCTGGTACACGGTCTACGCCAAGACCGATCCCGAGGCGGGCCACCGCGGCATCACCGCGTTCGTCGTCGACCGCGACGCAGACGGCGTCACCGTCGACAAGAAGGAGGACAAGCTCGGCCAGCGCGCCTCGAATACCGCAACGATCTCCTTCGACGAGGTCGAGGTCCCGGCCGAGAACATGCTCGGCGAGGAGAATCACGGGTTCAAGCTCGCGATGACGACCCTCGACCGCACCCGGCCGGGCGTCTCAGCGCTGGCCGTCGGCATCGCCCGGGCCGCGTTCGAGTTTGCCTCGGGATACGCCAAGGAGCGCGTCCAGTTCGGGGTCCCGATCGCCATGCACCAGGCCGTGGCATTCATGATCGCCGACATGGCCACGAAGATCGAGGCGTCGCGGTTGCTCGTCTGGGAGTCGGCGGTCCTGATGGACCAGGGCAAGCGCAACACGCTGGTCTCCTCGCACGCGAAGCGGTTTGCGGCCGACACAGCCATGGAGGTCACCGTGGACGCGGTCCAGGTCTATGGCGGCTACGGGTTCATCAAGGAGTACCCGGTCGAGAAGCTGATGCGGGACGCGAAGATCATGCAGCTCTATGAGGGCACCTCGCAGATCCAGCGCCTCGTGATCGCCCGCGAGATCCTGGCCCCGCGGCAGATCGCCGACCCCGAGCCCGAGACGACCCGTGAGGAAGTCGAGGCCAGCGAGCGGGCGGCCGAGGAGGCCCCCGCCGCCGTCTAGGTATCAGCCGCGTCGCTAGGTATCAGCCGCGTCGCTGGGTATCAGCCGCGGCGGTTGGGGCTGACCGCGATGATCAGCCCGATCGTGGTCAGCACGATCACGCCCAAGACGAGCGCCTGGGGCCACCCGTCGATCCCCCAGGCCGTCACGTAGACCAGGGCGGCGAGTATGACGAGACCGATGGCCGTGAAGATGATCACGGGACGCCGGTTGCCCACCCGCAGGGTCCGGTCCGGAGCGCCCAGTTCGGGTCGCTCGTACTGAGCCCGGTCGCTGCTGGACATGTTTGCCATCTCGTCGTCCTCCCAGTCGGCTTCTACAAGAGGCTACACCCGAGCGGGGTCGGCGGCGGTGCGCCTCGTCACACAACGAACGGCGGGCCGGACACGCTCGCCTTATAGTCGCGCGGGATGGCCCGTGGGGGTGAAGAGGGAGAGCCGGGCGCCCGCAGGCTGGCCGAGGCGGCGCGGGCCGCGAGGGCGCGCGCTGCGCCGGTCGAGCCCAGGGCGCCATCCCGGCGCCGCGCCGGCGCGATGGAGGTCTTCGGCGGGGAGATCCGCAGGCGCGACCTGTTCCCGCTGCTCGTCCTGCACCTGATCTCCAGGGAGCCCGCCTACGGCAACCGTTTGATCGAGGCGATCGAGGAACTCACCAACGGCGTCATCTCGGTCAATCCGAACACGATCTACCCCCTGTTGCGAGACCTGGAGGAGCGCGGCCTGATCGACGGCCAGTGGGAGCATCCGAACCGGAGGACGCGCCGCTTCTACTCGATCACCCCTGAGGGACGCAAGGAGTACCAGCGGCTGGTCGCGGAGCTCGAGCCCTTCCTCGACTCGGTGATCCAGTCCGTGACCCTGATCAAGCGCGAGATATACGGAAACGCGACACGTGGCGGGAGCCGGCGGTGACCGGGAGCAGGGTCTCCGGATCGGTACTCGTCGCGGCCTCGCTGGCGGAGGTCTGGGACTACTACTTCGAGCCACAGGGATGGCCCGCATGGGTGGACGGCTTTGGACACGTCGAGGCGTCGAACGGGTACCCCGAGGCTGGAGGCTCGCTGCGCTGGCGCTCGATCCCGGCCGGAAGGGGGGAGGTGACCGAGCACGTGCTCGAGCACGAGCCACGCCGCCTTCACCGGGTGGCGTTCCGAGACCCGGAGAGCGCCGGCGAGCTCGTGACCACGTTCGAGATCGCGGGCGACGGCACGCTGGTCGCCCAGGAGCTCGAGTACAGGCTGCGACGGCGCGGCCCACTCGCATGGCTCACGGACCGCCTCTTCATCCGCTCCCAGGTGCGCGCCTCGCTGGTGCGTAGCCTCGGCCGCCTCAAGCTCGAGGTCGAGGAACTGGTCGAAGCCCGGTAGCGCTGCGACCGGTCTCGTGCCCGGGTGTGGCAGATATCACCCTAGGGTGGCTGGTGGATTGCCTTCGGGCGACCGACGATGCGGCTGTCAGCAACCGCAAACGGTCAGGAGGGAATCGAGATGCAATCAAGCACGTACCCGCGGACCCGGAGAGGAATGGCGCTGGTCCTGGGCATGGCGCTGGCTGCCGTGGGTCTGGTTGGCGCCACGTCGGCGCAGGCAGCATGCTTTGGCAAGAAGCCCACGATCAAGGGCACCACTCACGCCGACAGGATCACCGGCACCAACGGGCCAGACGTGATCTACACCGGTCGTGGCAACGACACGGTCAACGGCAAGGGAGGTCCGGACCGGATCTGCGCAGGTCCTGGCAAGGATCGCGCCAAGGGCGGCATCGGACTCGACGTGGTCGGCGGCGGACTCGGGAGCGACAAGCTGTCCGGGGGCAAGCAGTCGGACAGCCTCTATGGCGAGGAAGGCAACGACAGGGTGCAGGGCGACGGAGGGAACGACTACGTCGACGGCCTCGACGGGAACGACGTCCTTCACGGGGACACTCCGGGTCAGGCTCAGGGGGGCAACGACGAGATCTACGGCCAGGACGGTGCCGACCAGATCTTCGGAGACGCAGGCGATGACGACGAGCTCGTGGGAGGCACGGGCACCGACGTCGTCGATGGCGGCGACGGAAAGGACACGGTGTTTCCCGACCAGGACTCGACGCCCGACGTCTATCGCGGTGGAGCCGACATCGATACGGCGAGCTACCGCTATTACGGGAGCGCAGTAACAGCTTCGCTCGACGGCACCGCGAACGACGGCGTCAACTGCCCGCAGCAGTGCGAAGGCGACAATCTCGCCACCTCGCTGGAGAACCTAGTCGGCACCTACAACGGCGATCACCTAACCGGCAGTGCCGCGGCCAACGTGATAAACGCGGGCAGCGGGGACAACGTGGTCAACGGCGCTGCGGGCGCCGACATCCTCCGAGCCGACTACGGCGAGGACGCCCTTCAGGGCGGCAGCGGGGACGACCTGCTGTTCGGCGGCGATGGGGACGATTCTGTCAACGGCGGCCCGGACACCGACGAATGCCACGGGGACGAGGGCACCGACACCGCGCTCAACTGCGAGACCGTGTTCGGAATCCCGTAGGCATCCATCACCCGCCGCCTCCTCCGCTTCGCGTCCGGGGGCGGCGGGTTAGGGCGCCAACCTGACCCGGCAGGTCCACACGCAGCTACCGCGACTTCGTATAACCGCCACCTCCTCCGCTTCGCGTCCGGGGGCGGCGGGTTAGGGCGCCAACCTCACCCGGCAGGTCCACACGCAGCTACCGCGACTTCGTCGCTGGCCCGGGGCATATAGCCTGCGACGTGATGTTCGTTTTCAAGGCCGCGGTGCTCGGCGCGGGGACGATGGGAGGGGAGATCGCCCAGGTGATCGCCTCGGCGGACGTCCCCGTGGTGCTCAAGGACGTCCAGCAGGAGTTCGTCGACGCCGGCTTGGAGAAGGCCCGCGAGGTGACCCAGGGCCAGCTTGCCGGGCTGGTCGCGAAGGAGAAGATCACCCAGGAGCAGGCGGACGCCCGCGGTGAGGAGATCCTCGGCCTGATCGCGGGCACCACCGGCTACGAGGGCTTCGGCGACGCCGACTTCGTGGTCGAGGCGGTGCCGGAGAGGATGGAGGTGAAGCAGGCAGTGTTCGCCGAGCTCGACGAGGTGACGCCCGGCCACGCCATCCTCGCTTCCAACACCTCGGCGCTTTCGATTTCGGAGATCGGCTCAGCTACCGCGCGGCCCGACAAGGTGGTGGGCTTCCACTTCTTCTATCCGGCCTCGGTGATGCGGCTGATCGAGGTGGTCGAGGGCGACGACACATCCGAGGAGACGGCGCAGGCGGCGGCCAACTTCTCGATGCAGATTCGCAAGAACCCGATCCGCTGCGGCGAGCAGCCCGGCTTCGTGGTCAACCGGGTCCTGAACTCGGCCGCCTCGGAGATATGGCGCCACCAGAATGAGTCCGGCGCCTCGCCCGAGGAGATCGACAAGGAGATCGCAGAGGCGAAGGTGACGCCGATGGGGCCGTTCTACCTCTCCGACCTGCTCGGGCTGGACACCGTGCTCCACGTCGCCGAGCACCTGCGTGCGAGCTACGGCGACCGCTTCTACGTCCACCCGATGATGAAGGAACTGGTGGAGGCCGGAAAGCTCGGCCAGAAGACGGGCCAGGGCTACTACGCGCACGGAGGCTGAGGTGGAAGCCGCGACCGCAGAGATGACCGTCGTCGAGCGCTTCCAGCTGAAGGCGTTCGCTGAGGCCGTGATGGTGGTGGACGAGGGGGTCGCGGCGACCAAGGACGTCGAGCTGGGGATGATGATGGGAGCAGGGATCCTGCCCGGGCCCCTGGCCCGCGCAGACGAGGCCGGGCTGGACGCGATGCTCGAACGGCTGGAGTTGGCCGAGCGCGAGTGGGGCGACGGATTCGCGCCCCCGCTCCTGCTCAGGCGGCTCGTCAACCAGGGGCGGCTGGGGAAGAAGACGGGCCAGGGCTTCTTCTTCTATCCGCAGCCCGACGACGGTATCGAGCAGCGGGAGACGGTGCTGCTCGAGACCCGCGGCGAGCTGGCGATCCTGTGGCTGAACCGGCCGCCGACCAATCCGATCTCGCCGCAGATGATTGGCGACCTGGCGGGGCTCTGGGACGAGATCGAATCGCGCGACGAGATCCGCGCGGTGGTGTTCGCCTCCTCGAACTTCGCGGTGTTCTGCGCCGGCGCCGACATCAAGGAGTTCACGAAGATGACGGAACCGGCGGCCGGCAAGGACCTGCTCGACGGTGGCCACGGCGTGCTGCGGCGAATGGAGCAGTCGGGAAAGGTGACCGTCGCTGCCGTCAACTCCCTGGCGCTTGGCGGCGGTTGCGAGCTGGCAATGGCCTGCGATTTCCGGATTGCGGCCGAATCGGCGAGCTTCGGCCAGCCCGAGATCAACCTGGGGATCATCCCGGGGTTCGGTGGGACTCAGCGGCTGGCCCGCCTCGTGGGGGAGGCCCAGGCGCTCCAGATGAACCTACTCGGCGAGCCGATCTCGGCCATGCAGGCGGGCGACCTCGGGCTCGCCAATGAGGTCGTGCCCGACCACGAGCTGTTCGACGCCGCGCTCGCCTGGGCGCACAAGCTCGCGGGTCAGGCCCCGGTGGCGGTTGAGCAGATCAAGAAGGTCTCGGCGAAGGGCGACCTGGACGAGGGCATCGAGGCCGAGAAGGGTGGGTTCGTCGCCGCCTTCACATCCGAGGATGCGCGCGAGGGGATCTCGGCCTTCCTCGGCAAGCGCAAGCCCAAGTGGTCCGGGAAGTAGCCTCGGCCACCGAAGAGCTCGCCGCGCTCATTCGCGAGAGTGGGTCGACGGTCGCCCTGACCGGTGCCGGCGTCTCGGTGCCGTCTGGGATCCCGGACTTCCGGACGCCGGGGAAGGGCCTGTGGGAGAAGGTCGACCCCATGTCGGTGGCGACGATCGACGCCTTCCACCGCGACACGAAGGGCTTCTGGGACTTCTACCGCCCGCGGTTCCACATGCTCACCGACAAGCTGCCGAACCCGGCCCACGAGGCGCTGGCGGAGCTCGAGCGACGCGGCCTGCTGGAGGCCGTGATCACCCAGAACATCGATCTCCTGCATCGCAAGGCGGGGTCGAAACGGGTGATCGAGGTGCACGGCTCGATCGCCACCGCCAGCTGCACGAGCTGCGACGCCGCTTATCCCATCGAGCAGGTCAACTCGCTGTTCGACTCCGACGGGATTGCCACCTGCGGCCTGTGCGCTGGCAAGGTGAAGCCCGACGTGGTCCTGTTCGGCGAGCTACTGCCGCAGAGCGAGATGGCGGAGGCCGAGCGCCTGTGTACCGGCGCCGACCTGCTGCTGTGCGTTGGCTCCTCGCTGGAGGTCTACCCGGTGGCCGGCCTACCCGAGCTCACCCTTGCCGCGGGCGGAAGGGTCGCAATCATCACCCAGGGCTCGACCCCGTATGACTCCCAGGCCGCCGTTCGCCTCGAAGGCGATGTGGCCGACGATCTGCGCGCGGTCCTACGGAGTATCACCGCCGCCTCCTCCTGAATCACTCCGCCGGAGGCCTCGGCTTCGCCTACCAGGGAGCCGGAGGCGACCGGTCATCCGGCGAAGCCGGATGCGGCGGGTGAGGGCTCGGACCTGACCCGGCAGGCCTACACGTCATTACCGCGATTTCATCGCTAGCCCGAACGTCGGTAGCTATCTAGCTCGGGCGGAGGATCTGGCGGCGGCGCAGGACCCGCTCGCAGACGGCGAGCGTCTCGGCGAGCTCTTCGGTGCGCTCGGCGTCGAGCTCGCCGGCAAGTGCCTCGCCGGCCGCCTCGACGGTGCCTGCGAGACGCTCTCGGAGGGCAGCGAGGTCCTCCGCCTGGTCGGACCCTGCATCCCCCCGGACCTCGGCGAGCAGCGCCTCGAGCCCGGCCCGAAGCTGAAGCGCAGCCTCCCGGGGGCGCTCCTGGTCGAAGTCGGCGCGCGCCCGCAGTAGCAGCGTTTCGCAGACATCGATCGGCTCCCGACGGGCGAGCACGGCCGCCAGCCGTTCCTGAGGCCGCAGGGCCTCGGCTCGGCGGCGCCGACGCGCCGGCGGGGCGACCTCGACGGCCTCTTCCCAGCGCCCTTCGGCCAGTCCGTCGCCGCTCCCGTACCCAACTCGAGCAACCAGAACCGCCTCGCGCCCGATCTCGTGACCGTAGGGATCGGCGGTGGCGACCCGATGCGCGCGCAACACAGAATTGACCGCTCCGAGCGCCGCTGCCACCCGCGACTCGGCGGCCTCAAGGTCACCGCTGATTCGCTGGAGCTCTCGCGCTGCGCCATCGGGCTCTGAGGGCTCGGCCGGGATCACGGTGAGGCGCGTCACAGGGACTTCGGGCGGCTCATCGGGAGGGGCGGCGGGGCGCGGGCGCTGACGGCGGCGGCCGCCCGCCGGGGTGCCGCCGAGCGTCTGCACCACAACCACCGTTTCCGGCTCCTCGCTCGCTGCGCCGCGCAGCAGGTAGCGGCCGTCGTCGAGCCCGAGGTGGCCCGGCACATCCAGCTGCACGCAGGCGAAGCGGGGGGTCACCGCGTCGCAGCGTACTGGCGGGGAATAGGTACTCCGCTAGTCGCCGCGGTGGGCGGCGCTGGCGCGCTTGGGATGGTGCTTGTGCTTGCTCGCGGGGATCGAGTAGCGCGACGGCGAGGTGCGCACGTTCGGGTTGTCGATCTGGGCGATCCGCCCGATCAGATGCCGCCACTGGTCCGGCTTCAGGAGCTGGACGAACTGCTTCTTCGCCCCGGGTGCCTGGCCCTGCGGGTAGTACCCGACGTGAATGTGGTCGGCGTGGTCGGCCATTGCGAACGATGGCCCGCCAAGGTTCATCAGCGAGATCAGCTGGTGCGGCTGCATGGTGCCCTGGAGGCGCAGCAGGGTGTCGAGCACCGCCTCCGTGATCGAGCCCTTGCCCTGATTGCCGAGGATCGGGATGTCGTTCACCGCGGCGATGTCCATCGCGTCGCCGGTCGAGTGCTCGCTCACGTTCCCCGACGTCGTGTAAGTGCTGTGGCCGCACTTGAGCGAGGTGATGGTCAGCCTGAATCCGTTGCCGGCCAGGTATTCCATCGCCCCCAGGAGCCGTTGGTCGACCTGACCGGTGCGGATGTCGGTTCGCCCGCACTCGTAGATCGAGAGGCGCGGATCGGCGAGCACCCGGCGCTCGAGCTCCGCCTTCGGCATCAGCAGGATCTGGCTGACGTTGGTGCTCGAGTACGAGAACGGGTTCTTGCCGGCGGCGCGGTAGATCGCCGTCGCCTCGAGCAGCTTCCAGCCGTCCAGGATCGGCTTCGGATCGATCCGCGGAGCGCCGCGCCCGGCGGGCCGGATGGCGAAGTTGACGTGCGGCGCAAGCTTGCCGGTCTTGCCGATCCGCCCCAGTACGGTGCCCGCGACGACCTGCGACCCCTTCCGCAGCCTTCGCAGCTCCATCGAGTCGCGGTCGAAGTGGAGGATGCCGCCGAAGTACGACTTGACGGTTTCGTAGCCCGGGAACTTCTTGGACAGCAGCTGGTCGAGCTGGCCCGTGATGTCGGCGCGATCCAGGTTGTGGGGACGCTGCGGCAGGGCATAAAGCCGCTGGCGCGCGTCCTCGGTGTTCCGGGGCCCTGCGCTGGCCTTGCTCTTGCCAGCGCGGTCGGGCGACTCATTGCCGCGGGTCGCGGGCTGAGTGGGCTTCTTGTCTTTCTTCGGGGTGACCAGCTTGAAGTCGGAGGCCGAGAGCTTGTGCTGCTTCGGCACCGGGTAGGCCTTCGAGACCCGGCCCAACTGGGCGTAGATGAAGTGGTTGCCATAGGTGTCCTGGAGGACGATGAAGTTGCCCAGCTTCGAGTTGTGGCCGACCCGCTTGATGGTGCCGTCGTTGACGGCGACCACCGGCGCTCCCTTGTGGGAGTAGATGTTGATCCCGCGTCGCGTGGGGGAGCTGGTGACGACGTCGGCGACGTTCCCCGCGCCCTTTCGCGACTTGGCGCGCTTCGCGGCCCGGCGCTCGGAGATGTCGTCCGCGTAGCGGGCCTTGGCGGCGACGGGGAAGTGGGCGCCGTGCGTCAAGCCGATGAGCGAACCAACCAGGTCCTCGGGTAGATCGCCGTACTGGCTGGCGTACAACAGCACCTCGTCCACGTACCAGTCGGCGTGGTTGTACGCGAAGATCGCCTGCCGCAGGTCCTCCTCGCCGCCCGCCGCCTTGAGGTAGCGCGCCGCGGCGCAGATCGAGTCGACCGGGTTGTAGGGATCCTTGCGGTGGTCCCCGTTGGCGTCCACCCCGTACATGTCCCAGGTCGAGGGGAGGAACTGCATCCAGCCAACGGCCCCGGCAGTCGAGACGTTGAGGTTGGTTCCGAACGCGGTCTCGATCCGGTTGATCGCCGCCAGCACCTCCCAGGGAATCCCGTACTGGGTGCCACACGCCTGGTAGATGTCGAGCAGGAAGGGCGGGATCGTGAACTGGTCGATCAGGAAGCTCGGCACGCCGATCGGGGCGGGGCCGAAGTCGGCGATCGTCAGGCTCGGGTTCGCGTTGGTCGGGACCCCGTCGGAGGTGCGCGTCGCGGCCTCGGCAGGCTTGCCGCCCGCGTCAGCGCCGCCCGACGTGCCGCCGCCGCCGGCCCGGTCGGCTCCGTGCCCGCCCGCTCCGCTGGGACCGCCCGGCCCGGCTCCGCCTCCGCCGCCGGTGAAGCCTCCGCCGCCGGTGAAGCCTCCGCCACCGCCGCCGCCCGTGGAGCCGCCGCCGCCATCACCGCCGCCCCCGTCCGGAGGTGGGGGCGGAGGGGGAGGAGCGGGGTTCGACTCGTCGCCGTCGGACGGGTCGGAGCAGCCGGCGTCGGCCATGTCAACCAGCCCGTCGCCGTCGTCGTCCTGCTTGTTCGAGCAGGCCGAAAGCTGCTGGGGCGGCGGGCCTTCGTCGTTGATGCTCCCGCCGCCGCTGGGCGGCTCCTGAACCTGGCCGTTTACGACAGCCGCGGTGACCGCAGTCCCGAGGACCGCGAGGGCAACGGTGAGTAGAAGCTTCCGTCTCATCGGTCTCGGGGTTTACCGCCCAGCCTGAGCGCCTCCTGTGCCGAGTACTACCGCAAACGCGGGTACGGCAAACAGCACCTCTCCTCCAGGCGGTGAAAAGCTACTTGTTTGGCAGGCAGTTTGCAACGTGCAAGCGACCTCGATGAACCGTATCCCACGCACTCGTGCGCCGCTTGGCTGCGGATTTCGGCTCGCTCGGACTATTGAATCGGCACTCTGCACGCATGGCTTGAAGCGTTACGCTGGCACGAATGACGGCGTTCGGAGCAGGCCCCACGCGGAATCACCAGGGACAATCGGAGGAGGCTCTTCGTTGAGCGAGGAAGTTGCAGGCGGGGGGTTTCGTTCGCGGGGCGAGGAGGCGCTCGGAGATCTCGCCCAGGCACTGCTGGAGAACCCCATCTTCAACCAGGCCCTGACCGCGGCGATGGGCGCCGGCGAACGGGCTGCGCAGGCACAGCGCACGGCGATGGGAGCGCTGAACATTCCGGCGGCTTCCGAGCTCGAGCGGCTGGAGCAACGGCTTCGCTCCCTCTCGAACAGGCTCGAGTCGGTCGAGGACCGCCTTGACGATCTGAGCGACGAGCTGGCGGTCCTCCGGCGGCGCCTGGCGTCGCAGGAGGCCAGCCCGAGCGCGCCGAATGAGCCCGTCTCCACCCAGGAGCACAGCCAGACCTAGTGGCCGGGCGAGCCGGGAAATCGGGCCAGAAGGGGGTGACCGAGGCGCTACGCGCGGCAATCGAGGGCACGCTGTCCGAGGCGGGCAAGCGCGCCCGGGCGGGCTCGTCCGCCCTTCGCCCGGAACGCGCCACCCAGCTCCTCGACGAGGTCGCGCGGCAGGGCCTGCGGGCGCGGGACGAGCTGTCCCGTCGAAGCCAGGGGGCCCGCGAGGAGGCGGGCGCCCGGCTCGAGGCGCTCGAGCGGAGGCTCGCCCGCCTCGAGGATGCGGTCCGGACTAAGTCTAAACCTGAAGCAGAGGATTAGATGGCGATCGGCCGCCGTGTGGTGATCGTCGGGATCGCCAGCCACTGGGGCGCCGAGTTGGCGCGCCGGCTGGAACGCGACCCCGCAGTTGACTACCTGGCCGGGGTCGACACGGTGCCACCACCGATCGAGCTACAGCGCACGGACCTGATCGAGGCGGACATCCGCGGACCGGTCCTGTCTCGACTCCTCCCCGGGACCAACGCCGACACGGTGGTCCACTGCGGGATCCTCTGGTACCCAGAGCCCGACAAGCCTGCGCGCATCCTGCACGACGTGAACGTGATCGGCACGCTCCAGCTCCTGGCCGCGTGCCAGCGCACTGAGACCCTGGAGCGCGTCGTGGTCCGGGGCTCGGCGGCGATCTACGGCTGCGAGGGACCTTCCCCGAGCTTCTTCACCGAGCAGATGGCGGGGAGGCTCCCGCTTCGAACGCGCTTCCAACGCGACATCTCCGAGCTCGAGGGGTATTTCGAGAACTTCGCTCGGCGCCACCCGCATCTCGTTTGCTGCATGCTGCGGTACCAGCCCGAGATCGGCCCGGACCTCGACATGCCACTGGTCCGCTACCTGAGCCTCCCGGTGGTCCCGACCCAGCTCGGATTCGATCCCCGCCTGCAGCTCCTTCACGCCGACGACGCGACCGGGGCGCTCGAGGCCGCCACCCGCAACCCGGTGTGCGGGGCAGTCAACGTCGCTCCGTCGGGATCGATCTCGTTGAGCCACCTGCTCCGTCTCGCTCGACGCCCGTCCCTGCCGATCCCGCACCCGCTCTTCGGCCCCGCCCTGGAGCGTCTGGGCCGCCAGCTCGGTGCTGGCCCGGTCTACGGCGACGGCGTGCGCCTGCTCCGGTTCGGGCGCGGCGTGGACAACCAACGCCTGCGGACCGAGATCGGATATGAGCCCAGATTCGACGCGGTCGCTGCCGTTCGCGACTTCGCCGCCAAGAGTCGCGGGCGCCGGGTGGGGCCGTCGCTCCACCCGGGCGATCTGGTCGGAAGGCTCGCGAGGGTCGGTGGATGAGTGCCGAGCCGCAGACGGACGCTCCCAAGGCGCCGAACGCCGAGGTCCTCGCGGACTTCCTGCGCCGGATGCGACTTGGGATCGAGGATGGCCTCGACCCCAAGAGCGCCGCTCAGCGTGCCGCCCTCGATCTTCCCAAGTCGCTGCGCGACGCCGTAGAGCGTCTGTCGCAACGACTGCGCGGCGAGTACGACGAAGACGAATGGGGATTCGACGAGCAGTTCGCGGAGGCGGTCTACCCCCTGTTCGAGTTCCTATACGACACGTGGTGGAGGGTGGAGGCCGATGGCGTCCGGCACGTGCCGGCGCATGGCAGGGCTCTGCTGGTTGCCAACCACGCGGGCTCGCTGTTCCCCTTCGACGCCTCGATGATCCTGGGGGCGATCATGAAGGAGCACCCTTTGCCCCGCTGGGCGCGGTTCCTGGTCCTCGACTGGGCTTTCGTGTTGCCGTTCCTCAGCACCTTCATGCGGCGGGTCGGCGGGGTCCCGGCGAGCCCACACAACGCCACGCGGCTCCTGCAACAGGACGAGTTGGTGATGGCCTTCCCGGAGGGGGCCAAGGGGACCGGCAAGCAGTTCTCTGAGCGCTACCGACTCCAGCGGTTTGGTCGAGGCGGGTTCGTCGAGGTTGCACTGCGAGCCGGCGCGCCGATCATCCCGGTGGCGGTCGTGGGGGCCGAGGAGATCTACCCGAAGCTCGCCGACGCCAAGCCGCTGGCGCGGGCCATCGGTGCTCCCTTCGTTCCGATCACGCCGACCTTTCCGTGGCTCGGCCCCCTGGGTCTCATCCCCCTGCCCTCGCGGTGGCGGATCGAGTTCTGCGAGCCGATCGAGCTCTCCCGGTACGGGCCAGACGCCGCCGACGATCAGCGGCTCCTGTTCGACGTCTCGGAGCAGGTCCGGGAGACGATCCAGGAGAAGCTCTACGAGAACCTGGTCAAGCGGGGCTCGACCTTCCTGTAGCAGCGGCGGCGGGGTGACCGAAGTGGACCATTCGACGCCCATCGGTTTGCCCATCAGGACATCGGGTACTAGCAAGCCCGCATGCCCGCCACTGCAGGAGGTGGTGGGCGGCGATTCGATCTCCGTTGGAACGCTAGGTGCGGGTCCGGTGCCTCCCCCCATTCGCCGGCCCGCTCCTTGCGTTTTGGGACGCATAGCGCATCCGTGGCCCACCGGCACGCCCGCCGAGATCGTGGCAATAGACTCCAAGTCAGCATGGGGACGGCGGAGGCAACGCGCCGCGACACAGGTTTCGCGACCGAGTTCCGGGAGTTGCTCGGGGATGCGCTCTACGACCTGGACGCCGACGAGGAATCGGGCCCGCTGCTCCGGGCGGCGGCGCTCCGGATGCGGTTCGAGTTCCCGGACCTCTCGATGGTGCTGAACGTCGCCTCCAACGAAGAGCCCGGCCATCACCTACGGTGGGAGTTCTCGGACGCGGTGGACTGGAAGCCGAAGCTGAACCTGCGGATGGACTCGCGAATCGCCAACGCCTACCTCCAGGGCAGCGAGAGCCTGGCGATCGCGATCGCGCACGGGCAGGTTCGCTTCGACGGTGACACCCGGTGCGCACTGAGCTACGTGCCCACCCTGCGCCTGGTGGTTGGGGCCTACCGGCGGCTGGTGCAGCAGCGTTACCCCCACCTCCTCGTCTGACCGACCGACGCCTCACTGCCAGGCGGGCGTGTGGATTGACGGGATCGGTGCGGGGGCGTAGGCTGAGCGGTTGAGATGTAATGACAGGCCGCAGTGGGCCTTCGCCGGCCGGCTCGAGGCGACTGAGGCGGAGGCGAGGGCCCGCAAGACGCGAAAGCGTCGTCGGCCAGACGCGGCGGGCCGCGAGCCCGCAGGGCGACGGGGTAGCGCGACCCCGTCGCTCCATATATATAGGAGCGGTGGCGGAGGCCCTGATCTCCCTGAGCGAGGCCGCGCGGATCGCGGGCGTGGCCCCTTCGACCCTCCAGCGCTGGGCTCGTGGCGGGGTGGTCCCGGTCAAGGGAGGGCGCTGGACCACGGCCGCGGCCGCGCAGGCCCGCGTCGTCGCCCGGATGCGCGAGCGCGGCCACTCGCTGGAGGAGCTTCGCCGGGCGGTTCGCGACGGCCGACTGGCGTTCGGCTATGTGGAGGACCTGCTCCCCGGGAGGGAGCGCGCTCATTCCCGTACCGACGCCGCGGAGCAGGCCGGCCTGGAGGAAGCACTGATCGAGCGGATCATGGCATTGCTGGGAACGCCGACCGCGATCGAGGGCACCCTCAACGATCAGGACCTGATCGCGATGCAGCGGATCGCGGATGTGCTTCGCGCCGGCTTCCCGCTGGTCGCGGTGCTGCAGCTGATCAGGGTGTACGCCCAGTCGATCCGCAAGATCGCAGAGGCCGAAGTGCGCCTCTTCCACCTGTACGTCCACGAGCCCCTGATCCGGCAGGGGGTGGACGCGCTCCAGATGGCCGAGGAGATGGAGGGACTGGCGCGCGACCTGCTGCCGATCACCTCGCCGCTGATGGAGTACATCCACCAGCGCTACCTGCGCTTCTACATGGAGCAGGACGTGGTGGGCCACATGGAGACCGAGTTGGGCGGGGAGCGGCTTGGTCGGGTGCAGATGACGTTCTGCTTCGTCGATCTGACGGGGTTCACCCGTTACACCGAGGAGGAGGGCGACGAGGAAGCGTTCGACCTCGTGGAACGGTTCATCGAGACGGTGGAGGCCACCCTGCCGGCCGAGGCGACGATCGTGAAGACGATCGGCGACGAGGTGATGATCGTCTCGCCCGACCCCGTGACGCTCACGGAGTGGGCCGTGGGCTTCCTGACCTTGTTTCAGGAACGCCCCCAGCCGCGCGTCGGCGTGCACTACGGACGTGCGGTCTATCGCGACGGCGACTACTTCGGCACCGAGGTCAACCTGGCGCACCGCGTGGTTGCCCGCGCCCTCGGCGGGGAGGTGATGGTGACAACCGCTGTCGTCGACGGAATCGGCAGGTCGGCTTACCTGACGTTCGACCCGATCGGCGAGGTCGAGCTGAAGGGCTTCCCCCAGCCGGTGGAGCTGTTCGTCGTCATGGCTCGCGAGTCCCACGAGGGCGGCGACTGAGAATCCGCGTCCGCGGGCCGTAAGATCGCCCGCATGGGCCACGCGGGCACAGACCATGCGCTTGGGGCCCTGGCCGAGGTGGTGGAACGCAGCGGGCTCATCGACCCGATCTCTTCCGGGGTGGTGCTGGTCTCGGGCGGCGCCGATTCCGCCTGCGCGGCCGCTGGGCTGGCGCGTGGCATCGGCCCGGCGAACGTGCATGCGCTGCACGTCAACTACCGGCTTCGGGAATCGGCCGACCGGGACGAGCGCGTCTGTCGCGATCTCTGCTCGCGGCTTCGCATCGACCTCCACATCGAGCGGCCCAAGCAACTCCAGGGAAACCTCCAGGCTGCGGCGCGGGAGGCCCGCTATGCCGCCGCGGAGCAACTCCGCGTCCGCACCGGTAGCGACTGGATCGCAACCGGCCACACGCGCACCGACCTGGCCGAGACGGTGCTGTATCGCCTTGCCGTCTCGCCGGGAACGCGGGCGCTGCGCGGCTTGTCGGCACACAGCGGCCGGGTGGTGCGCCCGCTGTTGGAGCTGGAGCGTGCCGAGACCCGGCACCTCGCAACCGAGGCCCGCCTGCCGTTTGCCGACGACGAGACGAACCTCGAGCTCGAGTTCGCGCGCAATCGGGTGCGTGCGGAGGTGCTCCCTGCGCTGCGCGAGCTGAGTCGAACGGCCGAGCGAAACATCGCCGAAACGCAGGCCGAGCTGCTCGAGGAGGCACATCTCCTGGAGCGGGTCGTCCTGCAGGCGCTCGAGGCCGCCGGCGCCAGTGCCGGTGCGGTCGCGATCCGCGCCGATGCGCTGGAGGGCTCGGAGCCCGCCCTGCGCCGCCTCGCACTGCGGACACTTGCGGAGCGCGCCACCGGGCGTCCCGTTCCGCTCGGGCGGCGGCACGCCGAGCAGATCATGCGCCTGGCCGCCCGTCCCGAGGGAGGCGAGGTCGACCTCGGACACGGGGTGAGGGCCTCGTGCGAGCATGGGCTGATCCGCTTCCTCGTCGCCTCCGAGACCGACGCCGCGCCCGCGCCGGCCCCGCTGCGGGTGCCCGGAAGCTGCCGTTTCGGGCACTGGGAGGTTCGGGCCGAGGTCCACCCGGGGTCGATCGAGCCGGCGGGCCCTGACCTGGCGACCCTGGACGCCGAGGCCCTCGGCGAGGACCTGGTCGTTCGCACCTGGAAGGAGGGCGACTGCATGCGGCCGCTCGGCATGGCCGGCACCAAGACCCTCCAGGACCTGTTCGCCGACCGGGGCGTCCCGCGTTCGTTGCGGCACCACCTGCCCGTGGTGACCGCAGCGGGCCGCGTCGTCTGGGTCGCGGGGGTCGCCGTCTCAGAGGACTTCCGCCTGGGTCCTGGAACCCGTACGGCCACGGTCCTGACCGCCCACGTTCTGGACTGACGGAGTGGTTGACCCGGCCATTGGTGAGACGCTCGTCTCCGCCGAGGAGCTTCAGCGGCGGGTGAGAGAGCTGAGTGCCGAGATCAGCGGCGATTACGAGGGGCGCGATCTCGTGCTGATCGGCGTGCTCAAGGGAGCCGTGCTGTTCCTCGCCGATCTGATGCGGCAGCTGACCGTGCCCTGCGAGCTCGACTTCATGGCCGTGTCGAGCTATGGCTCCGCCACCGACTCCTCAGGTGTGGTGCGGATCCTCAAGGACCTCGAGGCGCCAATCGAGGGCCGTGACGTGCTGATCGTCGAGGACATCATCGACTCGGGCTTGACGCTCCAGTACCTGGTTCGCAACCTGCGCGCCCGCGCTCCCGGCTCGCTCGAGGTCTGCGCCCTCCTCACCAAACCGGAGCGGCGCCGGGTCGAGCTGCCGATTCGCTACGTCGGCTTCGAGATTCCGAACCGCTACGTGGTCGGCTACGGGCTCGATTACGGACAGCGCTACAGGAACTTGAGCTACGTGGCGGTGTTGAACGAACAGCATCAGTAGGCAGGGGTCGCTCGCCTATGGGGCGAAAAGACCCTGGTACGCTGATTTGTAACGTTGCGGGGGTTCAGGGACCCCCTCTTCAGATGCGCAGACCCTCCCTACATCCAGCTATTCGGTGCGTCCCGTCGACGCCGCCAGGTATGCGTATCCACTGATCTCGCCATGAGGAGATTCTTCCGCAGCGCCGCCTTCCCGATCCTGATCGTGATCGTGCTCGCGTTCTTCGCGCAGCGGCTGCTCAGCCACCCGTCGGAGGAGAAGCCGCCGAGCCTGAGCGAGTTCCGGAACCAGGTCAAGAGCGAGCCGAGCGCGTTCGACGAGGTCACCTTCCAGCCGAAGAGCAACACCATCAAGGTCCAGCCCACCAGCGGCAGCGAGTACTCGATCGGCTATCCGGACAACACCGAGCCCCAGCTGGTCAGGCTGTTCGATCGCAAGCACGTCCAGTACAACGCCGAGGGCACGGGTGGCTCAAGCTTCCTCTCGATCCTCACTTACATCCTGCCGTTCATCCTCTTCTTCGGCTTCTGGGTCTTCCTGATGAACCAGATGCAGGGAGGCGGATCTCGGGTGATGAGCTTCGGCAAGTCGCGCGCCAAGCGAATGTCGGTCGACGCGCCGAAGATCACCTTCCGCGACGTCGCCGGGGTCGACGAAGCCGTGCAGGAGCTTCAGGAGATCAAGGAGTTCCTGGAGAACCCGAAGCGGTTCCAGGCTCTGGGCGCCCGGATTCCCAAGGGCGTCCTGCTCTACGGCCCACCCGGCACGGGGAAGACCCTGCTCGCCCGCGCGGTGGCGGGTGAGGCGGGCGTGCCGTTCTTCTCGATCTCAGGGTCCGATTTCGTCGAGATGTTCGTCGGCGTCGGGGCGAGCCGCGTGCGCGACCTCTTCGAGCAGGCGAAGCAGAACTCACCGTGCATCATCTTCATGGACGAGATCGACGCGGTGGGGCGGCACCGCGGCGCCGGCATGGGCGGTGGCCATGACGAGCGCGAGCAGACCCTGAACCAGCTGCTGGTCGAGATGGACGGCTTCGAGATGAAGGACAACATCATCCTGATCGCCGCGACCAACCGGCCCGACATCCTCGACCCGGCGCTGCTGCGGCCGGGCCGCTTCGATCGCCAGATCGTCGTCGACCGGCCGGATCGCAAGGGCCGCAAGCAGATCCTGGACGTTCACACACGTGGCAAGCCGCTGGCCAAGGACCTCGATCTCGACGCCCTGGCCGGTCAGACGCCGGGCTTCACCGGGGCGGACCTCGCCAATCTGATCAACGAGGCGGCCCTGCTCACCGCGCGCTCGAGCAAGCGCGAGATCACCATGGACGAGCTCGAGGAAGGGATCATGAGGGTGATCGCCGGGCCCGAGAAGAAGAGCCGGGTGATGAGCGAGAAGGAGCGGCTGGTCACCGCCTACCACGAGCTCGGCCACGCGATCGTTGGCCACGTGCTGCCCAACTGCGACCCAGTCCACAAGATCTCGATCATCAGCCGCGGCCAGGCGCTCGGCTACACGATCTCCCTGCCCTCCGAGGACAAGTTCCTGACCACCCGCGCCGAGCTCACCGACACGATGGCGATGACCCTCGGCGGCCGCGCTGCCGAGGAGATCATCTTCGGGGAGATCACCACCGGCGCCTCCAACGACCTCGAGAAGGTCACCGAGACCGCGAAGCAGATGGTGATGCGGTTCGGGATGTCGGAACGGCTCGGGCCGCGGGTCTTCGGCCACGACCGCTCGCTGCCGTTCCTGGGTCGCGAATTCTCCTCGGAGCCGGATTACTCGGACGAGATCGCGCGCGAGATCGACGACGAGATCCGCCGCATCGTGGAGGAGGCGCACCAGACCGCAAAGGACATCCTCAGCGAGCGCCGCGAGACCATGGACCGGATCTCGAAGATCCTGCTGGAGCGCGAGACGATCGACGCGGAGCAGTTCGTGAAGCTGCTCGAGGGGGCCTCCCAGGAAGAGGTGTTCGGCGAGGCCGACGAGGAAGAGAAGGTGCCCGAAGCCCCGGCGGAGCCGGAGAAGGGCACGCAGCGGGAGGGGCCGCGACCACTGCCGCGTCCGCGCCCCGGCTTCGCAGGCAGCACCGAGATGCGTGCTGACCCGCCCGATCCCCGCTAGCCCGGCTTCAGCGGACCTGCATCAGCGTGCCGCCTTCGGGTAGCAGTTCCCAGGACATGGCCGGGACGACGACCCAGATCCGGGCAGGCGTCGTGATCGCGGACCGCTATCGAGTGATCGACCGCCTGGGCCACGGCGGCATGGCGACCGTGTTCCTCGCCGAGGACGTCGTTCTGTCCAGGCAGGTCGCCGTGAAGCGGATGCATGCTGCCGCCGCGGAGGGCAGCGCCGAGCGCTTCGAGCGCGAGGCTCAGCTAGGGGCCGCTCTCAACCATCCGAACATCGTCGCCGTCTACGACACGGTCTCCGGGCCGGACGGCGTGTTGATCGTGATGGAGTACGTGCCCGGCCAGCCTCTCTCGGGGGTGATCGCGGCCGGGCCCGTGGAGCCGGACGAGGCGATCCGGATCCTTCGGGAGGTTGCGCGGGGCCTCGACCACGCCCACCACCGCGGTGTGGTCCATCGCGACGTGAAGCCCCCCAACATCCTGATCCGCGACGACGGTGTGGTGAAGCTCAGCGACCTGGGGGTTGCGACCGCCGCTCACGTCAGCCGGATCACCGCCACCCACGACGTCCTTGGCACCATGGGCTACATCGCCCCGGAGCGCCTCGACGGGGAGCCCGGCGGTCCGCTTGCCGACGTATATTCGCTGGCCGCGGTCGCGTTCGAGGCGCTCAGCGGGCAGCGGCCCCAGCGCGGCTCCACTCCGGCCGAGGCGCTCCGTCGCTCCGCAACGGAGCCGCCGCCGGACCTGCGAGAGACGTGGCCGCTTGCCCCCGCGGCGGCCGCCGCCGTCCTAGGGCGCGGCCTCGATCCCGACCCGGATCGGCGTCCGCCCGGCGCGGGTAGGCTGATCGAGGAGCTCGAGGCGGGCCTGGAGGGGAACGGCGCCGCAGCGGCGGCGCGTCCACCGGCTCAGGCTGTGACATACACGGTCCGGTCCAGAACGCTCTTGCGGGCGACCCTCGTCGTGGCGCTGCTCGCGGTCACGGGGGTCGTCATGGCCCTCCTTCTGGGCGGTGGCGGCGACGATTCGCCGACCAGCTCGGGCCCGGCGGCGAGCACCGGCCCAAGCCGCTCCGGCCAGGGCCCGGGCCACACGAGCGAGGAGAGCCCGACAGCCCCGACCGCCCCCCCGGCGCCTACGTCGACCTCCGGGGCGGAGCTCAACGACGAGGGCTATGCCCTGATCCAAGCGGCACGTTACGAGGAGGCGGTGCCGGTGCTCCAGCGCGCCGTTGACTCATTCCCCGCGGGAACGACGGACCTCACCTACGCCTACGCGCTCTACAACCTCGGCCACGCGCTTCGCCTGGCGGGCCGGCCCGAGGAGGCGATTCCCATCCTGGAGCGGCGGCTCGAGATCCCGAACCAGGTGGAGACCGTGGAGCGAGAGTTGGCGTCCGCCAGGGCCGCGGCAGCGGGTGGCAAGGTGCCCGGGGAGCCGAAGCCGCCCAAGGAGCCCAGGGCGAAGGAGCCCAAGCACGAGAAGTAGGCTGGCCGCCATGGCGCGCCTGATGGGGATCGTCAACGTGACCCCCGATTCGTTCTCGGACGGGGGGCGCTTTCTGGAGCCGGACAGAGCGATCCAGCACGGCCGGCGTCTGGCGGATGAGGGCGCCGACCTGCTCGACCTCGGAGGCGAGTCGACGCGACCAGGGGCGGGCGCGGTGTCGGCCGCCGAGGAGCTCGACCGGGTCGGTCCCGTGCTCCAGGGCCTGCTTGGCCCGGAGCGCACGCTCGCCGGAGTGGCGATCTCGATCGACACGTCCAAGCTTGCGGTGGCCGAGGTCGCACTGGACCTCGGCGCGCAGATCGTCAACGACGTCACCGCCCTCCGCTCCGAGCCGGAGCTCGGGGCCCTGTGTGCCGAGCGCGACTCCGGCCTGGTGCTGATGCATATGCAGGGGACGCCGCGCACGATGCAGGAAAGCCCGCGCTACGACGATGTGGTCGACGACGTGAAGGCGTTCCTGGCGGAGCGAATCGAGTTCGCGACGTCGCAGGGGGTGGCCGAGGAGCGGATCTGGGTCGATCCCGGGATCGGCTTCGGCAAGACGGTGGACCACAACCTCGAGCTCCTGCGGCGGCTCGGCGAGTTGGAAGAGCTCGGCCGGCCGATCGTCGTCGGCGCGTCACGCAAGAGCTTCCTCGGCGAGCTCACGGGCCGGGAGGTCGGGGAGCGGTTGGGCGGCACGGTCGCCTCCAACGTGCTGGCCCTGCGCGCCGGCGCGGACGTCTTCCGCGTCCACGACGTCGCGGAGCTGCGGCAGGCGCTCGACGTCGCCGAGGCGATCCTGGGCCGGCGCGCCTGGCAGAGGACACCGTTGAGTCGGGCCTAGTCGGCTGAGTCGGCCGACGCTGGTACGGTCCCGACCCCGTGGAGGCGCACCGACCCCGACTTGACTCCGCCGTCGAGGTCGAGGTTCGCGGCCTCTCGATCTACACGCACCACGGGGTCACCGAGGCGGAGCAGGAGGTCGGGCAGCGACTCGAGATCGACGTCAGCTTCGACGTGCCCGACTGCGATGCGGTGCTCACGGACCGGCTGGAGGACACGGCCGACTACACCGAGGCGTGCGACATCGTCGCGCTGGCCGCGACCGAGCGCAGCTACCGGACGCTCGAGCGCCTCTGTCACGTGATCGGCGAGCGGCTGATGGAGCGGTTTGCCTGCGAGTCGGTCCGCGTTCGCGCCGCCAAGCCCGACCCTCCGATTCCGCTGGCCGTCAGCGAGGTTGCGGTCGAGGTCGCCCACGAGCGGGCGATCGGCGAGGATCAGGAGAAGGAGCACGAATGAGGCACCCCAGCACGCAGAGCCGCCACCGGCGGTGATCGCCCGCGTCGGCTACCTGGGCCTCGGCTCCAACGTCGGTGACCGGGAGGCCCACCTGCGGGCCGCGGTCGCCGCGCTCGACGAGCATGGGGTGGAGGTGGAGGCCGCCTCCTCGCTGTATGAGACCGAGCCGGTCGGCGAGATCCTCGACCAGCCCGACTTCCTGAACGCCGCGGTCAGGATCCGGACCGGGCTGGAGCCGGAGGCACTGCTCGATCTCTGCAAGGCGATCGAGGTGGAGCAGGGCCGGATGCTCGGCGGGCAGCGCCATGGCCCGCGCCCCCTCGACCTGGACCTGCTGCTGCTCGGCGATGTCGAGCTCGAGAGCGACCGACTGACGCTCCCCCACCCACAGGTCGCAACTCGGCGCTTCGTGCTCGAGCCGCTGCTCGAGCTCGACCCCGAGCTCGCGCTGCCCGACGGCACGCCGCTCGCGGGAGCACTCGCGGAGCTCGGCCCGGGACAGCGAGTGGAGACGGTCGGGTCCCTTTGATCCGCGAAGCCCGGCCGGGGACTGGCTAGGCGGTCGCGCTCTGCGTTGCCCGCAGCGGCTCGAGCCAGGCAGACGGGAGCACCGGTGGCGCGTGACCCGGAAAGTCTGGGATTGCTCGCAGCGCCATCTGGCCCGCCGGGCGCTCCTCGATCGCCGGCCGCAGGTCGTCCACGGTCATCGCCAGGCGAAGGCTGGCAGCGATCTGGAGGTCGGCTGCGTTCGGGGGATCGGCGCCCAGCACGCCTTGGGAGATCCAGTCGTCCACCTGCTGGAGCTGGGCGGGGAGAGCCGCAAGGTCGGCCCGAACCACCTCGTCGTCGGCGCTGTTCATTCGCGCGGCCGCGGCGACGATCGGCGCCGCGGTCTTGACGGCGAGCCCGATCGGCACCCCGAGCTTCGCGCCTTCGGCATAGCTTCGTAGCGGCGCGCGATCGCGCTTCAGCGTGTTCCAGAGGATCCGACGCACGGGCGCCTGCAGGACCTCGTGGCCCCAACGCTCGGCTTCCTCGACCGCGGCCCGTTGCTCGGGGTCGGGCGGATAGAGCGCCGGCTCGGGGCGGATGCGGTCGAGTTCGCGGGCGATCTCCCGCGACCCCGTCAGCTTCCTGCCGTCGATCTTCAGCGACGGCACCGTGTTCGACGGAAACCGCAGGGCGCGCAGGGCGCCACGCGAGATCACCGGCATCAGGTCCACGCGCTTGTACGGGATTCCCTTCAGGTCCAGCGCCCGCCGCGCGGCCATCGCGGGGTGCGAACCAGGTATCACGTAGAGCGTCGCCTCGGGGGGCTCGGCCATTGCGCGAGCATCCTAACGCGATAATCAGCGTGTGCTGCTAGCGATCGATGTCGGCAACACGCAGAGCCACCTCGGGATCTTCAACGGCGACGACCTCGCCGAGCACTGGCGATTCGCCACCGAGGCTGAGGAGACCGCCGACGAGCTGGCGGTGAGGGTCTCGACCTTGCTCGCGCTGCGAGGCATGAGGCCCGAGCAGGTGGAAGGGTCCGTGGTCTCCTCCGTCGTCCCTCAGCTCACGCCCGAGTACGCGGGGATGTGCGAGCGATACCTCGACGGCGGCTGCCTGATGGTCGCACCGGGGGTGAAGACCGGGATGCCGATCCTGCTCGACAATCCACTCGAGCTGGGAGCGGATCGGCTGGTCAATGCGGTTGCCGCGTACGACCGGTTCGGGGGAGCGTGTGCCGTTGCGGACTTCGGCACGGCGATCACGTTCGACGTCGTCTCGGCGGAGGGGGAATATCTGGGAGGTGTGATCGGGCCGGGCGTGGAGATCTCGATGGAGGCGCTCGCGAGCCGAACGGCGAAGCTGCCGCCGATCGAGCTCGGAGAGCCTCTTGGCGAGCCCGGCGGCGTGATCGGCAAGACGACTCATGACAGCCTTCAATCGGGGATCATCTACGGATTCGCCGGGGCCGTGGACGCGATCGCACGCCGCGTGCAACGTGAGCTTGGCGATCAAACCGACTTCGTCGCCACTGGGGGCCACGCCGCCGCGATCATCCCCTTCTGCGAGATGATCGACGACGTGGACGACCTGCTCACGCTGACCGGCCTGCGCTTGATCTACCAGAGGAACCTCTGACTCAGCCACCCCTGACAGCCCCGCTCCGGATCGGCGACGTGACGGTCGCCAACCGCGTCCTGCTCGCGCCCCTCGCCGGGATCGGCAACTGGTTCGTGCGCCTCCAGGCCCGTCGTCACGGCGCGGGGCTTGCGGTCTCGGAGATGGTCTCGAGCTTCGGGCTTCATCACCGCAATGAGCGCACGATCCGCGAGCTGCTCCGCATTCACCCCGGGGAGCACCCAGTCTCGATCCAGTTGTTCGGCCACGATCCCGCCGTGATGCGCTCGGCGGCGGCGATCGCCGCCGACGCCGGCGCCGACCTGATCGACCTCAACATGGGCTGTCCGGTGCGGAAGATCTGCTCGTCCGGTGCCGGCGCGGCGCTCTTGCAACAGCCCGAGCTCGCCGTCCGGCTTGCAAAAGCGGCAGCCGAGGGCTCGGGGCGTCCGGTCACCGTGAAGGTTCGCTCCGGAATCGGCGCCGGTGACCGCTCAGGCCTGGACCTGGCCGTGCGGCTGGTGGAGGAGGCCGGCGTCGCGGCGGTCGCTTTGCATCCTCGAAGCGCCGCCGTGCGGCACCGGGGGAAGCCGGATTACGCCCTGGTCCGCCAGCTCGTCCGGCGGGTCGCGGGGACCGTGCCCTTGATCGTCTCAGGCGGGGTGAGCACCGCCGACGAGGCGCGCCGCGCCTACCGCGAGTCCGCGGCCGATGCGGTCATGATCGCCCGCGGCGCGCTCGGCAACCCGTGGATCTTCGGGCAGCTCAGCGGCCGCCGAGGCGACCGTCCGCCGGCACGCGCCGAGATCGTCCACGAGCTCCTCTGGACGATGGACCGCGCCGAGGAGCATCTCGGCGAGCGCCGCGCCGCGCGCTATGCCCGCAAGTTCTACCCGTGGTATCTGGAACGGCTGGGCGTCCGCGGCCGCCAGGCCGACGCCTTCCAGCGGACCGAGAGCCTCGCTGACGCGAGGCGCCTGCTTGCCTCGCTCGAGGGGCCGCTGCCGCTCGCGGCCTGACCGGACTTGGCGCCGTGATCGCCCCGCTATAATCGCCCGCCTGCCCGAGCCGGCGAGCGCCGTAGGCGCCGCGTTCGGGCGTTTGTTTCGTAGCCGGAGGGGCACCTGGTCATCAGGGGTCTTAAGGAATACGAGGAGTCGAGGTTCGAGACACGTGGCCCGTCAATCACTGATCACGCAGGAGGGTCTGGACAAGCTCCGCGAGGAGCTGGAGCACATGACCACCGTGAAGCGCCGCGAGGTGGCCGCGCGGATCAAGGACGCTCGCGAGTTCGGCGACATCATGGAGAACGCCGAGTACGACGACGCCAAGAACGAGCAGGCCCTGCTCGAACAGCGGATCGCACAGCTCGAGGAGCGGGTGCGCCGCGCCACCGTGGTGGACGAGAAGCAGATCAACACCGACGTCGTCTCGGTGGGCGTACGCGTCCACGTCAAGGACCAGAAGTCCGGCGACTCGAAGAAGTTCCAGATCGTGGGCTCGGCCGAGGCAGATCCGACCGAGGACAAGCTCTCCAACGAGTCGCCGATCGGCAGCGCGCTGGTGGGCCACAAGCGCGGCGACGTGGTCAGCGTGGAGGTCCCGCGCGGACCGAAGCGCAAGCTGAAGATCACCAAGATCGAGGCCGCCTGAGCCCGAGCGGCGATGGGCTCGCCGCACCCGACGATAGGCTCGCCCCCTGATGTTGGCGTCGAGCAGAGGGGGGGAAGCCCCCGAGTGCGAGGCGACAGGCTGGTGGCCTTGACGTTGATGTGAATGAGGAGCGCTCAGAGTCCCACCTCGTCGCCGAGCGGCGGGAGAAGCTGGAGCGGCTGCGCGAAGCGGGAATCGAGCCCTTTCCGCATGCGTATGAGGGACGCTCGGAGATCGCCGACATCCGTAGCGCACACGAGGGTCTCGCAGCCGGGGACGAGACGCAGGACCGACGCCGCGTCGCCGGCCGGATCGCCGCGCGCCGCGGCCACGGGCGGGCGGCGTTCATCGACCTCATAGACCGCTCGGGGAGGATCCAGCTCCACGCTCGGGAGGACCTGCTCGGCTCCGAGGAATTCGATCGCCTGCTCGGGCTCGACCTGGGGGACATCGTGGGCGCCGAGGGCCTCGTCTTCGCCACCAAGCGCGGCGAGCTGTCGCTCCGCCTCGAGGGATGGACTTTGCTGGCCAAGAGCCTCCGTCCGCCGCCCGACAAATACCACGGGCTCGAGGACGTGGAGGTGCGGTACCGGCATCGCGAGCTCGACCCCATGGCCAACCCGGAGACCCGGGAGCTGTTCGCCAAGCGGGCGCGGGTGGTGGGCACGGTCCGCGAGTGGCTGGACGAGCGGCGGTTTGTCGAGGTCGAGACGCCGGTGCTACAGCCTCTCTATGGCGGCGCCCTGGCACGCCCCTTCACGACCCACCACAACGCCCTCGGCCGCGACCTCTATCTGCGGATCGCCACCGAGCTCTACCTCAAGCGATGCGTGATCGGGGGCATCGAGCGGGTCTACGAGCTGGGCAAGGATTTTCGGAACGAGGGCATCTCCTCGAAACACAACCCCGAGTTCACGATGGTCGAGTGGTACGAGGCGTATGCCGACTACAACGACGCGGCCGAGCGGCTGGAGCAGCTGGTCGCCGAGGTTGCCGAGCGTGTCCTGGGCACCACTCGAGTCGAGCGTGGCGAAGTCGAGATCGACCTGGCGCCGCCCTGGCGCCGCGTGACGCTCCGCGATGCGATCTCCGCCGAGGCCGGCGTCGATCTCGCGGAACGGCCGAGCCGCGACCAGCTCGCGGAGGCGATGGGCTCCGACGTGGACGCCGGCGAGGGCTGGGGGAAGCTTGTCGACGGCCTGCTCTCGAAGCTGGTCGAGCCGACGCTGGTCCAACCCACCTTCGTGCTCGACTACCCGGTGGAGCTGTCGCCCTTCGCCAAGCAGCACCGGTCCGAGCCCGGGTTGGTGGAGCGCTGGGAGGCGTTCGTGGGCGGGATCGAGATCGCGAACGCGTTCACTGAGCTCAACGATCCGGACGAGCAGCGGCGCCGTTTCGAGCAGCAGCGGGACGAGCTTCAGCGCGGCGACGAGGAGGCCCAGCCCTTCGACGAGGCCTTCCTGGAGGCGCTGGAGTACGGGATGCCGCCGATGGCCGGCGTGGGCCTCGGAGTCGACCGCCTGACCATGATCCTGACCGGGGCCCGCACCCTGCGCGAAGTGGTGCTGTTCCCGGCCATGAGGGCCTAAAAGTGGGCTCAGGCTACGGAATCAATCCGCCGAAAGCCTCGGCCTGAATATTCCGGCGGCAGCCTCGCCTTCGGCTACTTTGCCGCCGGGCTAGGGCGCCGACCTTACCCGGCAGGTCTACAGGTAGCTACCGCGACTTCGTCGCTAGCCCGGGCCTTCTATCGCAAACTGCAGGGGAATCGGTGCATGGAAGGTCTCGACCCGTTAGGCACGGAATGGGCGCCGATATACTTGACGTTCGGCGTAATCGACAACCGGAGGTCTAATCCGTCGGCAAGGCTCAGCCGAAAACGTGGATGGAACTCCGGGAATCTTGCGTCCCCGCGCGGAGGTCCCGGAGGTCGCCACCGAGTAGGCCATACTGAGTGGAGAGGGATTCGCCCCCGAAACCTCGAAGAGTCGGAAGGGTTTCACCCTAGGAGCAAAGGCAGTTTCAATTGTTCGAGCGATTCACAGAACGTGCCCGTCAAGTGGTCGTCCTCGCCCAGGAGGAGGCCCGGACCCTCAAGCACAACTACATCGGCACCGAGCACATCCTGCTCGGGCTGCTGCGCGAGGAGGAGGGCCTCGCTGCGCGCGTCCTCGAGTCGCTCGACATCACCGTCGAGCGGGTCCGCGCCCAGGTGGTGCGGATCGTCGGCTCCGGCGAGGAAGTCACGTCCGGTCAGATCCCCTTCACGCCGCGTGCCAAGAAGGTGCTGGAGCTGGCGCTGCGCGAGGCGCTCTCGCTTGGGCACAACTACATCGGCACCGAGCACATCCTGCTCGGCCTGGTGCGCGAGAACGAGGGGGTCGCCGCCCGGATCCTGCTCGACTTCGACGCTGACTCGGAGAAGATCCGTAACGAGGTGATTCGCATGCTCTCCGGTCCGGGTGGTCGCCGCTCGGGTGCTGCGGCGGGAGCTGGCGAAGGCAAGAAGTCTTCGAAGCTGCTCGACCAGTTCGGGCGCAACCTCACCAAGCTGGCCGCCGAATCGAAGCTCGACCCGGTGATCGGCCGTGAGACCGAGATCGAGCGGATCATGCAGATCCTTTCGCGCCGGACCAAGAACAACCCCGTCCTGGTCGGTGAGCCGGGCGTGGGCAAGACCGCGATCGTCGAGGGGCTCGCCTCGCGGATCACCAAGGGCGAGGTCCCGGAGCTGCTCAAGAACCGGCAGATCTACACCCTGGATCTGGCCGCCCTGGTCGCCGGCTCGAAGTACCGCGGCGAGTTCGAGGAACGGCTGAAGAAGGTGATGAAGGAGATCACCCAGCGGGGCGACATCGTGCTGTTCATCGACGAGCTCCACAACCTGGTCGGCGCCGGCGCCGCCGAGGGCGCAATCGACGCCGCCTCCATCCTCAAGCCGGCCCTGGCCCGCGGCGAGATCCAGACGATCGGCGCCACGACGATGGACGAGTACCGGAAGTACCTCGAGCGCGACTCGGCGCTGGAGCGCCGCTTCCAGCAGATCAGGGTCGACCAGCCGTCGATCCAGGACACGGTCTCCATCCTCGAAGGCCTGCGCGAGCGCTACGAGGAGCACCACCACGTCAAGCTGACGGACGACGCCCTGCGCGCCGCCGCGGAGCTTGCCGACCGCTACATCTCCGACCGCTTCCTGCCCGACAAGGCGATCGACCTGATTGACGAGGCGGCTTCGCGGATGCGGATCAAGTCCATGTCGCAGCCGCCGGTGTACCGGGACCTCGAGGAGGAGATCGAGGAGACCCGTCGGGCCAAGGAGACCGCGATCGAGGCACAGGAGTTCGAGAAGGCCGCAAACCTGCGCGACACCGAGCGTCAGCTCACCAATCGCAAGCGCGAGCTCGAGGACCAGTGGGCCGCAGGCGACGGCGGCGAGCGCCCCGAGGTCGGCGAGGAGGAGATAGCCGACATCGTCTCGATGTGGACCGGAATCCCCGTGTTCAAGCTGACCGAGGCCGAGACCAAGAAGCTCTTGCGGATGGAGGACGAGCTGCACAAGCGGGTGATCGGTCAGGATGTCGCGATCACCGCGGTCTCGAAGGCGATCCGCCGCTCCCGCGCCGGCATCAAGGATCCGAAGCGGCCGGCCGGCTCATTCATCTTCCTCGGGCCCTCCGGCGTCGGCAAGACCGAGCTCGCTCGCACCCTTGCGGAGTTCCTGTTCGGGGACGAGGACTCGATGGTGCGAATCGACATGTCCGAGTACATGGAGAAGCATGCGGTCTCGCGGCTCGTGGGGTCCCCGCCCGGCTACGTCGGCTACGACGAGGGCGGCCAGCTCACCGAGGCGGTGCGCCGCAAGCCCTACTCGGTGCTGCTGCTCGACGAGATCGAGAAGGCACACCCCGACGTCTTCAACATCCTGCTCCAGATCCTGGAAGACGGGCGGCTCACCGATGCCCAGGGGCGCACGGTCGACTTCCGCAACACGATCGTGATCATGACCTCGAACATCGGCGCGAAGGACATCGCCCGCAACGTCTCCTTCGGCTTCGGCACCTCGGACGAGACCGGCACCTCCTACGAGGAGATGAAGGACCGCATCATGGGCGAGCTGAAGAAGGTGTTCCGCCCCGAGTTCCTGAACCGGATCGACGAGGTGATCGTCTTCCACAAGCTGACCATGGACGAGATCAAGGAGATCATCGAGCTGATGATCGGCCGCGTCCGGGCGCAGGTCGCCGAGCACGAGCTCCAGCTCGACCTGGACGAGGGAGCCAAGGAGCTGCTGGCCGACCGGGGCTGGGACCCGGCAATGGGGGCCCGGCCGCTGCGTCGCGCGATTCAGCGCTACATCGAGGATCCGCTCGCCGACGAGGTGCTGCGCCAGGGCGACATCGCGTCCGGGAGCACGGTGCTGGTCGAGCGCGACCCGTCCGGCGACGACGAGGAGCGCCCGCTGAAGATGACGCTCGTCAAGCCACGTAAGCAGCCCGCCAAGAAGCGCGAGCCCGTTGGAGTGGGAGCCAAGTCCTCGGACGAGGATGGCGCGCCTTCTGATGCCGACAGGGCTCCGGAGCAGGACGGCGACGGCGGGAACGTCCCACCCGAGCGCGAGCCCGAGCAGCCGCCTGAAGCAGACGCAGAGCCGGAGTAGCGCGACGCCTTCGCGGGCGGGGTCTACCCTGGAGGCATGGGCTCGCCTCGTGCGCGAACTCCAGAGCAGTCGGTAAGCGCCGCCGACGTCGAGCGGGCTGCCGAGCTCATTGCAGGCGAAGTCCGCGAGACGCCGGTGCTTCCCGCGGGAGAGCTGTCACGCAGGCTCCGCGCGCCCGTGGTCCTGAAGGCGGAGTGCCTGCAGCTCACGGGGTCGTTCAAGGTCCGGGGCGTCTTTCACAAGATGGGCCGGCTCTCACGGGACGAGCTGGATAGGGGAGTGGTGGCGGCGAGCGCCGGCAACCACGCTCAGGCCGTCGCCCTGGCGGCCGCACGCATGAACTCCCGGTCCGACCTCTTCATGCCGACCGAGGCGCCACTGGCCAAGCTGTCCGCGGTCAGAGCCTACGGAGGCGAGGTCCACCTGGTGGAGGGCTCCTACGAAGAGGCGGGAGAGGCCGCGCGGGCTTTCGCCGAGCGCGAGGGCAAGACGCTCGTACCACCCTTCGACGACCCTGAGATCGTCGCCGGCCAGGGCAGTGTGGGGCTAGAGATCGCCCGCCAGGCGCCGGCTACGAGGCTGGTGGTCGTGCCGCTCGGTGGCGGCGGGTTGGCATCAGGGGTGGCGATCGCGATCAAGTCGCGGCTGGGGAACGCGCAGGTGATCGGGGTGCAGGCGGAGGCCTGCGCGCCGTACCCGGAATCGCTTGCCGCCCACCGTCCCATCGGCGCCCGCTCGGCGAGCACGATCTGCGACGGGATCGCGGTCAAGCGCCCCGGTGACCTGACGCTGCCGTTGGTGGAGCGCCATCTCGACGGGGTCGCGACCGTGTCCGACGACGAGGTCGCCGAGGCGATGGTGCTACTGCTGGAACGCTCCAAGCTGGTCGTGGAAGGCGCCGGCGCCGCGGGCGCCGCGGCGCTTCTGGCGGGCAAGGTCAAGCCGCCCGCGGACGGTGAGACCTGTGTGGTGCTTTCGGGTGGGAACGTGGATGCCACGCGGCTTGCCGAGTGCATCCGGCTCGGCGAGACCGCTGCCGGGCGGCGGATCGTGCTGTGGACGGTGGTCCCCGATCGGCCAGGAGCGCTGGCTGCGCTGCTGCGGGTGGTCGCCGAGCACGGCGCCAATGTGGTCGACGTCGAGCACATCCGCGAGGGCGTCGAGCTGCACGTCCGCGAGACGGCGATCGAGCTCGTCCTGCAGATCGACGGCCCCGAGCACGGCAAGCGGATCCTGGACGCCGTGCGCGCGGAGGGCTTCTCGACCCGCCTCGAGCGCTAGCACCCAATGGCGGCTCGGTTGGACGACCTGCGGATCGCCCTTGCGGAGATCAGCGATCTCGGCCGCGCGCGGGCTCTCCTGGCCTGGGACGAGCGAACGAAGATGCCGCCGGCGGGAGCGGAGGCCCGCGCCGAGCAGCTGGCGACGCTGGCGCGGATTCGCCACCAGCGCCTGGTGTCGGACGAGCTCGACCGGCTGCTCGATCAGGCGGCCACGGAGACGAGCGGCCTTCCATACGAGTCCGACGAAGCGAGCCTGGTCCGGGTCGCGCGCCGGGAGTGGGAGAAGGCGCGGCGGGTGCCGGCTGAGCTGCGGGGGGAGATCACCCGTGCCTCCTCGCTCGCGGAACACTCATGGGTCGAGGCGAAGCAGCGCTCCGACTTCCCCTCGTTCCTGCCCCATCTGGAACGCAACGTCGAGCTCAAGCGCCGCTACGCGGCGTGCCTCGAGGGCTTCGATGACTTCGAGCACACCTACGACCCGCTGCTGGACGACTTCGAGCCCGGAATGAGGACCGCCGAGGTCGCCGCCGTGCTTTCGGACCTCCGCAGCGGGATCCAGCCGCTCGTGGCCGAGCTCGCTGACCGCTCCAGTGCGATCGACGATGCCTTCCTTCACGGCCATTTCCCTCGGGACGCCCAGGCGCGGCTCGCCCGCGAGGTGGTGGAGGCGCTGCCGCTCGAGGAGGACGCGTGGCGCCTCGACCCGACCGTGCATCCGTTCGCGACCGCGATCGCCCCCTCCGATATCCGGATCACGACGCGATTCGACGAGCGCTACGTCGGCACCGCGCTCTGGGCCGTCATCCACGAGGCCGGCCATGGCCTGTACGAGAACGGGATCGCTCGGGAGCTTCGGCGCTCGCCGTTGGCGAGGCCGGTCTCGCTGGGCTTTCACGAGTCGCAGAGCCGCATGTGGGAGAACTGGGTGGGGCGCGGCCGCCCCTTCGTGGGATGGCTCCATCCGCGCCTTCGCCGGATCTTTCCGGAGCAGTTCGGAGTCGTCGACCCCGAGACGCTCCATCGGGCGGCGAACAAGGTCCAGCCCTCGCTGATCCGGGTGGAGGCCGACCAGGTCACCTACAACCTCCACATCATGATGCGCTTCGAGCTCGAGGTCGAGCTCTTCGAGGGCCGCCTGGAGCTGGCGGACCTGCCCGAGGCCTGGAACGCGCGGATCGCCGACTTACTCGGGATCCAGGTTCCCGATGACGCCCGCGGAGTCCTTCAGGACGTCCACTGGGCGGCGGGCTCGTTCGGGTACTTCCCCACTTACTCGCTGGGCAACGTGATCGCCGCCCAGATCTGGGACGCCGTTCGTGAGTCCCTGCCGGACCTCGACGGACAGATAGCGAGCGGCGAGTTCGCGCCGCTTCGAGACTGGCTTCGGGAGCACCTCTACCGGCACGGCGCCAAGTTCATGCCGAAGGAGATGCTCGAGCGGCTGGTCGGCCGCCCGATTGACGTCGCCCCGTATCTGCGCCAGCTCCGCGAGCGTACGGCCGAGATCTATGGGGTGTAGCGCCGACGGCCACCTCAGTAGAGTGCTCCGCTAGCGGGCACAAGCAGGTACCTATCTCGTGGACAGGGAGGTCCACCATGTCAGGACGATTGCGCGGGCACATCCGGTCGAACGTCGTTGGTTACGTGGCGCTGTTCTTTGCGCTCACCACGGGCAGCGCGGTCGCCCTCCGGGGCTCGAACAGCGTGTTCACGGACGACATCGTCAACGGCGCGGTGAGAACGCAGGACATCAGCGACGCCAGTGGGGTGCGCAGCATTGACGTGCGCAATGACACCCTCGAGAACGGGGGCCTTCAAGCGGCAGATCTGCGCGCCGGCTCCGTCGGCAGCGGCGAGGTCATCGACGGCTCGCTGGGGACCTCGGAGCTGTCGAGCTCGATCCCGGCCGCTCGGGTGACCAACTCCGTCGACGAACCCACGCTCCACAGCATGGGTGAGAGCCTCCCCTTCGACACCGAGCGCTACGACACCTCGGACATGCACTCAACGGAGAACAGCTCACGGCTCATGGCGCCGGTGAAGGGGATCTACGCGGTGAGCGCCAGCGCCGTATGGTCCTCCGACCCGGACGGCGCCCGCTTCCTGGGGTTGCGGAAGAACGGCGACACCTGGATCGCCATGCAAACACAACCCGCGGTCGCTGGATTTCCGACCGATCAGGAGGTCTCACACCAGGCGCTCCTGCAGGCGGGCGACTACGTGGAGGTGAGGGCGCACCAGGGCAGCGGGAACCCCCTGGCCGTGATCAAGTACAACGCGACCAGTCCCGAGTTCGCGATGACCTGGCTCGCGCCCGGCCCGTAGAGCGTCGAGACAGGAGCCCCGATAGGCGGGGGCGGGGAGCCGTCGGGTCGGGTTCCTAGTCTCAGAGAGGTGACGAGACGGCAGTCTCACTTCGTCTGTCAGCAATGCGGCCACGTGGCTCCGGCCTGGACGGGCCGGTGCCCCGGTTGCGGCGAGTGGAACACGCTGGCCGAGACGCTGCGCCCCACCGCCCAGGCAGCGGGGCGCCCGTCGCTGAGGTCGCGCGCCGGGGCTCGATCGCCTGGCGGGGGTGAGCCTCCCCGGCCGGTTCCTCTGCGCGACGTCGAGGTGCCGGCCACGGACCGCCTGCTCACCGGGATCGCCGAGTTCGACAGGGTGCTCGGCGGCGGCCTCGTCCCCGGCTCCCTGGTCCTGATCGGTGGCTCGCCGGGAATCGGCAAGAGCACCCTCACCGGGATGGCGCTCGGCAATCTTTGCGCCTCCGGGCGGCGCGTCCTGTACATCTCCGGGGAGGAGTCGGCAGCCCAGGTCCGGGTGCGCGCCGAGAGGCTGGGCGACCAGGCCCTGGCGGTGCCGGCCCTGGCCGAGAACTCGGTGGAGTCCGTGCTGGCGGCCCTCGAGACGGAGCGGCCCGATGTCTGCGTCGTCGACTCGATTCAAACGCTCCACGTCGAGGGGATGAGCGGGGCGCCGGGCTCCGTGGGACAGGTAAGGGAGGCGGCGGCGGCGATCATGGGGGTCGCCAAGGGGCTCGGCATCGCCGTCATCCTGGTCGGGCACGTGACCAAGGACGGAGCCGTGGCCGGACCGCGGACACTCGAGCACCTGGTGGACTGCGTGCTGCTGTTCGAGGGCGAGCGCGAGCGCAGCTTTCGCACCCTGCGTGCGCTGAAGAACCGCTTCGGCGCCACCAGTGAGGTGGGAGTGTTCGAGATGCGCTCAGGGGGGCTGGTCGAGGTCGCCGATCCCTCTGCGCGCTTCGTGGGCGAGGCGAGTCGGGCGCCGGGGTCGTGCGTGCTGTGCGCCATGGAAGGAACCCGGCCGTTGCTGGTCGAGGTCCAGGCGCTCGTGGCCCCGACGGAGGTCGTGCCGCCCCGTCGCGTCGCCACCGGAATCGACCGCAACCGCCTGGCGATGGTCCTGGCGGTTCTGGCGCGCCATGGTGGACCGTCGCTGGGCTCGGCCGACGTGTTCGTCAACGTCGCCGGAGGGGTGAGGGTGGAGGAACCCGGCGCCGACCTGGCGGTGGCGCTCGCCCTGGCGTCCGCCCATCGCGGGAAGCTGCTCGGGGAAGGCGAAAAGCCACTCGCCTGCTTCGGCGAGGTCGGGCTGACCGGCGAGCTTCGCTTCGTGGCTCACCCGGAACGCCGCGTTGCCGAGGCGATCAAGTTCGGGCTTGCACCGGTCTTCGCTCCGCTGGCAGGTGAGCGGACGGAGGGTCTGAGCCCACAGAGGACCCTGCGAGCCGCCCTGAAAGCCGCCCTATCGTCGACGGCCGCGGGCGAGATGCGCGAGGCGGCTTGAGCCCGCCGGACCGGGCTCGCGCCGCTCGCACGCTTGACAACGCTCAATCCGACCTCTCCACACGGGATTCATCTCGGCGCGAGGAGCAGGGACTCTTTGTAATCATGGCTCACGATGGTTTCGCCCGACGGGGATGAGTTTCAGGAGCTTGAGACTCGCCTCGATCCCCGCCTACTACGCGCCCTGGACATGGTCGCCCCCGGAACCCCGCTCCGGGAGGGGATAGACAGCATCATCCAGTCGCATACCGGCGGCCTCATCCTGATTGCCGAGGCCGACGAGGTCTCGTTCCTGTTCAGCGGCGGGATCAAGCTCGACATCGACTACACGCCGGCGCTGCTCTACCAGGTGGCGAAGATGGACGGCGCGATCGTCCTCGATCCGGGCGCCAAGAAGATCTGCTGGGCGAACGTCCAGCTGATGCCGGACCCGACCATCCTCTCGATGGAGACCGGCACGCGCCACCGGACCGCTGAGCGAGTCTCGAAACAGACGGACGCGCTCGTGATCTCGATCTCGGAGCGCCGCGAAGTCGTGTCGCTCTACATCGAAGGGATGAAGTGCATCCTCCAGGAGATCCCGATGGTGCTGTCGAAGGCGAACCAGGGACTGGCCACGCTGGAGAAGTACCGCTCCCGGCTGGATCAGCTTTCGGCGCGCCTCACGAGTCTGGAGTTCATGGGGAGTTGCACGCTTCACGACGTGCTCTCGGTGCTCCAGCGTGCCGAGTCCGTGACCAGGATGGCCGCCGAGGTGGAGCGGTACATCATCGAGCTGGGCACCGAGGGCCGGTTGATCGAGATGCAGCTCGAGGAGACGGTGGTCGGCGTGTTCGGGGACCGCTCCGCCCTGGTTCGTGACTACGCCGTGGTCGACACCGAGGAGCAGATCGAGCGCACAATCAGCGAGCTGGCGGGGCTTCCCCATCAGGATCTGCTCGACTTCGGGCGCCTCGCCGAGTTGCTCGGCTACGACCGGAAGACGAGCCCGCTGGATGTGGCAGTCTCGCCGCGGGGGTACCGGATCCTGTCACGGATCCCGCGACTACCGCGCCTGGTCGTCCAGAAGGTCGTCCACCAGTTTGGCGATCTGGAGGCGATCATGAACGCCTCTCAGGAAGAGCTCGAGGCGATCGATGGCATGGGGGAGGCGCGCGCGCGGGAGATTCGGGAGGGGCTTCGCAGACTTCAGGAGGTCGACATCGTTGACCGCTATCCATGAACCCGACGGCCGCCCCGGCGGCCGTCCGACATAAGGAGGCCGACATTCCAGAGCTAGCTACCGAGGAAGCGATAGAGATCGGACCCGAGCTGGGCCCCGTCGAGTGCATATTCGAGATCGGCGACAACGTCGTCTATCCGCACCACGGGGCCGGGGTGGTGTTGAAGAAGGAGACGAAGGACCTCCTCGGCGAGAAGCGTGACTACCTGACGATCAAGATCCTTCACAACAACATGACCGTGATGGTTCCCTGCGAGAACGCTCATCGGGCCGGCTTGCGCAGGGTCATCGACGGCGACGATGTCAACAGGGTGATCGACGTCCTGACCGGCGAGGTATCGGAGATGCCGAAGAACTGGAACCGCCGGTTCAAACACAACCGCGAGAAGATCAAGACGGGGGACGTCTTCGAGCTGGCCGAGGTGGTCCGGAACCTGGCGATCCGCGAGTGGGAGAAGGGCCTCTCCACTGGCGAGAAGCAGATGTACACGCGGGCGAAGAAGATCCTCGCGTCGGAGTTCATGTACGCGCTCGGGAAGGACGAGGAGGGGGCCGAGGCTTACCTGGACGAGTTGCTGGAGGAGCGGTTCGGGGCCCAGGCGCCTGCCTGACCGTCCCCCAGTCTCAGCGGTCCTCGCGGCCGCCGGCTCCGGTGAGCGGCTCGGAGCCGGCGGCCCGAAGGCATTCGTTGAGCTTGCCGGCAGGCCCCTGCTCGAGTGGTCGCTCGGCGCGTTCGCGCGGGCCGAAAGCATCGGCCCCGTCATTGTCGCTCTGCCGCCCGGAATCGAAGCCGATCTGAGCCCTGCGGTGACCGTCGCCGGTGGCAGCAGCCGCTCGGAGTCGGTGGCTGCAGGGCTGGAGCAGGTGACGACGGAGATCGTCGCCGTCCACGACGCCGCCCGCCCGCTCGTCACGCCGGAGCTGATCGACGAGCTGGCCGACAGGCTTGTTTCGCGACCCGATGCCGAGGGGGTGATCGCCGCGGCCCCGCTGACCGACACCGTGAAGCGTGCCCGCGAGTCGCGCCCGGTCGAGGGACCGGTCCCGCGCGGCGGCCCGACGGTGGCTGAGACGGTCAGCCGTGATCACCTCTGGGCGGCTCAGACGCCTCAGGTCTTTCGCACGGCCGCGCTCCGCAAGGCGTTCGACACCGACCCGCTGCGGATGGCAGCCGCCACCGACGACGCGATGCTGGTCGAGGTGTCCGGCGGCAAGGTCCTGATCCACCCGGTCTCCGCCGAGAACCTCAAGGTGACCACGGAGCTGGATCTGCGAATCGCCGAGCTGTTGCTCTCCGAGCGAGGGTTTTAGCTGACGTACGGCCGACGCTCGGCCCTGAAGGAATGGGCGTCCCCAGGGCGTAGTAGTGACCGCAACTAGCGGTTTCCCGGAGGGTTATCGGGGTATGCCGACTGCGTCGCTCGACTGCTGGGTTCCGCCGCCGGTGGACGGATACTTGAACTGAGATGAAGCGGCTTCGAAACAAGCTCGGTTGCGTCGTCGACGGCCACCGGTGGGCGCTCGTCGGCCATCGCTGCATGTGCCTTCGCTGCGGGCGAGAGCCCGCCTCGGAGGGCGTGCGTCGGCCGGCGCGCCGTCACTAGCTCTCAGCGCCTCAGAAGCACCCAGGTGAGCGCCGCCGCAAACCCGATCTGAGCGAAGGTCAGCGCGGTCCCGAGGTTCGCCGCTCCGAAGGCGCCCGCCAAGGCGCTGGCGGCGGCAAACGTCCCCAGCAGGATCGCCAGGTCACTCGCCGTTCGCCTCATCTCGAGACCACGATCCCCAAGTGGACCATGCGCCAGCTAGCGTACAGCGGCCGTGCTCACCGACTACCACCTCCACCTGAGGGCGGACGAGGACGACACACCGCCGGAGCGCGGCGCGTTCACGCCCGAGAACGTAGAGCGCTATCTGGCGGCTGCCGACGAGGCGGGGATCGGGGAGCTCGGCTGCTCCGAGCACGTCTATCGGTTCGCCGAGGCGCTGGAGATCTGGCGCCATCCGTACTGGGAGCGGCAGGCGCGAGACGACCTCGACGCGTATTGCGAGTTCGTCCGCACAACCCGGCTTCGCCTCGGCCTCGAGGTCGACTTCGTACCGGGTGCCGAGGACCGAATCGCCAACCTCGTGGACGCCCGCGACTTCGACTACATCGTCGGCTCGGTCCACTTCGTGGGAGACCGGGCGGTGGACGACGACCGCTACGACATCTGGGGGACGGACGGCGACCCCGATGCCATCTGGCGTCGCTATTTCGAGACCCTGGCCGAGGCGGCGACCTCCGGCCTGTTCGACGTCCTCGCGCACCCCGACCTGGTGAAGATGTGGGGGCGCGCCAGGCCGCATCCGGAGCGCGATCCGCGCTTCTACTACGAGCCGTTGGTGGAGGCGATCGCCGAGTCCGAGGTTGCCGTCGAGGTGTCGACCGCCGGTCTGCGAAAGCCTGTCGAGGAGCTCTATCCGGCGCCGGCCCTGGCGAAGATGTGCGTCGAGGCCGGGGCTGCGTTCAGCCTCTCCTCGGACGCTCACGCCGCCGGCGAGGTGGGCCATGCCTACGAGCAGGCGGTTGCCGCGATGCGCGACTGGGGGATCGACCAGATCGCGGTCTTCGAGCGGCGCGAGCGGCGGCTGGAGCCACTCGGATGAGATCCGGTCGGAGCACAGCACCATGAGCGCCCGGGTGGGGATCGGCTACGACTCCCACCGCTTCGCCGCGGGACGGCGGCTCGTGCTCGGCGGAGTCGAGGTTCCACACGAGGCCGGCCTGGAGGGCCATTCCGACGCCGACGTCCTCACGCACGCCGTGATCGACGCCGTGCTCGGGGCGGCCGGACTGGGGGACCTCGGCACGCTGTTCCCGGCGAGCGAAGAGCGCTGGCGGGATGCGCACTCCCTCGACCTGCTCACGGTTGCGATCGGCAACCTGCACGGGCGGGTGGTGAACGTCGACGCCACCGTGATCTGCGAGGCACCACGGATCGGCCCCCACCGCGCGGAAATGGAGCGCAACCTCGCCGCGGTGCTCTCGGCGACGGTGTCGGTCAAGGCAACGACCAACGAGGGCATGGGCTCGATCGGGCGTGGCGAGGGCATCGCCTGCTACGCGGTCGCGCTCCTGGAGCTCGACTGATGTCCGCGGTGGCTCGCCGACCGGCGCACCGACCTCTCCCACTAGGCTACGAACCTGATGGTTCGCTCGCTGGCCGGCAAGCTCTCCCCGGACCTGGTGACGCGCCCGATGAGCCAGCTCGGCCGTAGGGTCAAGCTCGGCCGCCTCGGCCCTCTGAGCGACGTCCCGTTCAATGTCAGGACCCTCGCCGAGGCCGGCGTGATCCGCCCGGTGCGACCCGACAAGCTGGCCCTGACGTTCCGCGTCCTGGCCCGCTGGGGTGCCTCGCCCGCCGCCGGGATCACGGGCGCGGCGATCAATCATCCCGACCAAGCCATGGTCGAGGACGAGGCCGGCACCCTGACCTTCGCGGAAATCCACCGCCGGTCCAACGCGCTGGCCCGGGGGCTGGCCGCGGAGGGCGTGCACGAAGGCGACGGGATCGCGATCATGTGCCGGAACCATCGCGGCTTCGTGGAGGCGACGCTCGCCGTATCGAAGCTCGGAGCGAACGGCCTGTACATGAACACCGCCTTCGCCTCCCCGCAGCTCGCGGGCGTGGTGGAGCGGGAGGCGCCGGTGGCGCTGATCTACGACGCCGAGTTCGGCGGCCTGCTCGAGCAGGCCGCGGAGGCCGGCAGCGAGATCGGCCTGCGCCGCTACGTCTCTTGGGCCGACGGTGACGACGACGTGACGGACACCCGGCTCGAGGACCTGATCGAGGCGAGCGACGACCGCGACCTCGATCCGCCGGACGAGTCCAGCCGTTTCGTGATCCTGACCTCCGGGACCACTGGGACGCCGAAGGGGGCGCAGCGCGGCCAGCCCGACACGCTGGGGCCGCTGGCGGCGATGTTCTCCAAGATCCCGCTTCGGGCGGGTGAGCTGACGATGATCGCGGCCCCGCTGTTTCACTCCTGGGGGTTCGCGCACTTCACACTTGGCTTGGCGCTCAACTCCACCTACGTGCTGCGTCGCCGCTTCGACCCCGAGGAGACCTTGCGCGCCACTCAGGACAGGGGCGCCACCGCCCTAGTGGTCGTTCCGGTGATGATCCAGAGGATCTTGGAGCTGGCGCCCGAGACGCTCGACAGATACGACCTGTCCAGCCTGCGGGTGGTGGCCGCGAGCGGCTCCGCGCTCCCGGGTGAGCTCGCGACCAAGTGGATGGACACCTTCGGCGACAACCTCTACAACCTATACGGGTCCACCGAGGTGGCCTGGGCGACAATTGCGACGCCGGAGGATCTGCGCGCTGCGCCGGGCACCGCCGGCCGCCCGCCGCGCGGAACGGCGGTCCGGATCGTGGACGTTGACGGCAACGACGTCGCACCCGGAAAGACCGGCCGTGTCTTCGTCGGCAACGAGATGGCCTTCGAGGGCTACACCGGTGGGGGCAGCAAGGAGAACATGGGCGGGCTGCTGTCGTCGGGCGACGTCGGGCACTTCGACGCCGGCGGGCGCCTCTTCATCGACGGTCGCGACGACGAGATGATCGTCTCGGGCGGCGAGAACGTGTTCCCCCGCGAGGTCGAGGACCTGCTGGCCGATCACGCCGCGGTCGACGACGTCGCGGTCATCGGCGTCGAGGACGCGCAGTTCGGCCAGCGCCTGAAGGCGTTCGTCGTCACGGCGCCGGATGCGAAGCTCGGCGAGGCGGACATCAAGGCCCACGTGAAGGCGAAGCTCGCCCGCTACAAGGTGCCGCGCGAGGTCGTCTT